>NZ_JBHVDM010000147.1:0-9941 GCF_042802775.1 Nocardia sp. NPDC057455
TTTTCCAGCGCCTGCGGCGCTGGGTGTTCGCGGCCCCCTTGTGGCTCGCGTCCGAGCGACCGCCGCTAGCTCCTTCGTCGCCTACGCGACGGCCACTCGGACGCGAGCCGGGCCGCGAACGGGCGGTGCTCGGTCTCGTCTCGCGCGATTGCGGGAGTTGAGCCGGTGTCGCTGGGTCGGCGTCGTCGAGCGGGGTTGGTCGCGGAGCCGTTATGGGTGTGGGCCCGGTTGCAGAGCGTCCCAGCCGTCGGCGGTGCCGTCGTGGCGCTGGGCGAGGCCGGCCATGCGCGAGCGCTCCTGGGAGCAGTGCAGGGCGTCCAGCAGTTGGACTCGCTGGAGGATCACCGTTTCGAGCGCGTCGCTGCCCGCGCCGCCCACCCGTGGTGCGGGGGAGTAGCCGTCCTGCGCGGCGATCGCGCAGACGGTGGGCACGTGCCGAGGCGGGATGCGCAGGTGGTGCCGTAGTACCGCCGGTGCGTCCGGCGCCAGCCCGGTCGCGCGCGCCAGCACGGCCGAACACGCCTCCGTGTCGTCGAAGCAGGCCGCGACCACGACCAGATCCGCTCGATCCGGGTCCAGCGGGGTGGGCCGGTCCCGCCGGAACAGCCGCCGCCACAGCCGCGGTCCCATATTCGTGTTCATCTCAGCTTCTCCTTACCCTTGCCTGTCATGCTGGCCGGGCGTTCGTCCGCGCGTGCGACCTGTTCAGCGGGTCGCCCGGTCTGCTCGTCCCACGCCCCGCCTGGTCGAGAGCCTGTCCCTTCCTGCGTTTTCCGACACGGAGAAACGAGTTTCGTACCCGGGTTCGGCTGTCGTACTACGACGAGTCATACTTACCCCCGTGACGACCGCAGTAGGGACCCCAGGATCGGCCATTACCCAGCGTGTGCATTCGCTGAACCGGCCCAACATGGTCAGCGTCGGTACCATCATCTGGCTGTCGAGCGAGCTGATGTTCTTCGCAGGCCTGTTCGCGATGTACTTCGTCGCGCGCGCCCAGGCGCACGGTAACTGGCCGCCGGAGCCGACCGAACTGAACCTGAAGCTCGCCGTGCCGGTCACGGCCGTGCTGGTCGCGTCGTCGTTCACCTGCCAGATGGGCGTGTTCGCCGCGGAGAAGGGCGACGTGTTCGGCCTGCGCCGCTGGTACGTCGTCACGCTGATCATGGGCGCGTTCTTCGTCGGCGGCCAGGGCTACGAGTACATGAACCTGGTGCACGAGGGCACGTCGATCGCGGGCAGCTCCTACGGCTCGGTGTTCTACATCACCACCGGCTTCCACGGTCTGCACGTGATCGGCGGTCTGATCGCGTTCGTGTTCCTGCTGGTGCGCACCAAGGTCAGCAAGTTCACCCCGGCGCAGGCCACCGCGGCGATCGTCGTCTCCTACTACTGGCACTTCGTCGACATCGTGTGGATCGGGCTGTTCGCCACGATCTACTTCGTCCGCTGATCGTGGCCGCCGCGCTGTCGAGCGCGCGGTGAGACCCAGGATCTTTCGCAGAAGTCGGTTCCGTCTACTCCAAAGGGACACAGATGAGTTCATCTCCCCCGTCAGCGCCAGAGCCCGCCAGCCCCGGGAACGGCCAGGCCAGCAAGACGCGCAGGCAGCGCCGCGTTCGCCGTCGCATCGCGGGCGGACTTGCGCTGCTGGTGGGCCTCGTCGGAGCAGGCTTCCTGGCATCGGCCCTCACGCCGGACCCGCAGCGCGCGACCGCGCACGAGGATCAGTCCGCGCTCATCCGCGAGGGTCAGCAGCTCTACGACACGTCCTGCATCACCTGCCACGGCGCGAACCTGCAGGGTGTCGCCGATCGCGGTCCCAGCCTGATCGGCGTCGGCGAGGCCGCGGTGTACTTCCAGGTGTCCTCCGGGCGCATGCCGATGGCGCGTAACGAAGCCCAGGCGCAGCGCAAGCCCCCGAAGTTCGACGCCCACCAGACCGACGCGCTGAGCGCGTACGTGGCGGCCAACGGCGGCGGTCCGACCGTGATCCGCGACGCGAACGGCGAGATCGCCCAGGAGTCGTTGCGCGGTGACGACATCGCCCGCGGTTCGGAACTGTTCCGGATGAACTGCGCGTCCTGCCACAACTTCACCGGACGCGGCGGCGCGCTGTCCTCCGGTAAGTTCGCCCCGCCCCTGGAACCGGCCAGCGAGCAGCAGATCTACGCCGCGATGCTCACCGGCCCGCAGAACATGCCGAAGTTCTCCGACCGCCAACTGAGCCCGGAGGAAAAGCGCGACATCGTCGCCTACGTCAAGAACGCGACCGAGGAGCACAGCCCCGGCGGCTGGGACCTCGGCGGCTTCGGTCCCGCGACCGAGGCCCTGGCCATCTGGGTGGTCGGCATCACGCTCGTGGTCGGTGCCGCGATGTGGATCGGATCCCGGTCATGACCGGTCAGCGCCTGAAGGCGGTAGCTAGCGTGGCCGCGGAGGGCGCCCGGCCATGCCGAAAGGACACAGGTCATGAGCAGTAAGGAGCGAGACGACATGGGTCGCCCGGATGAGGGCCACGACGCGCAGCAGTCGAATGAGCGGGCGGTGAACGCCGCCCCGGCGGAGCCCACCGAGGCGGAACTCGACAAGCTGTCGCGCGACGAACTGGTCAAGCTCGGTACCGAGCGCGACGGCGTCGACGTCGCCTACCGCCGCCAGCGCTTCCCGATCCCGGGCACCCGGGCGGAGAAGCGCGCCGAGCGCGCGGTCACCTTCTGGTTCGCCATTTCCGGCATCGCGGCAGCCGCACTGGTCGGCGTGTTCCTGTTCTGGCCGTGGGAGTTCAAGGGCAAGGACGAGGAGGGCCACGGGCTCTACTCGCTGTTCACCCCGCTGGTCGGCCTGACCTTCGGCATCTCGGTGCTGGTCATCGGTGTCGCGGTGGTGCTGATCCGCAAGCTGTTCATCCCCGCCGAGCTGTCCATCCAGGAGCGGCACGACGGTCCTTCGCCGGAGGTCGAGCGCCGCACCCTGGTGGCCGAGCTGCAGGACGCGCTGGACACCTCCACCCTGGGCCGCCGCAAGATGATCACCCGCACCGCGGGCGCGGGCGTCGGCGTGCTCGGCATCGGCGCACTGCTGGTGTTCGTCGGCGGCATGATCAAGAACCCGTGGGCCAAGGGCGACAAGTCGCCGCTGTGGGTCTCCGGCTGGACTCCGGACTACCCGGGCGAGACCATCTACATCCGGCGCGACACCGGTCGCCCGGAGGACGTGGTGCTGGTGCGTCCGGAGGACCTGGACGCGGGCGCCATGGAGACGGTCTTCCCGTGGAAGGAGAAGTGGCGCGGTGACGAGCACGCGACGTTGCAGTCGCTGCGTGGCATCCGCAACGCCGTCATGCTGATCCGTCTGCGCACCGAAGACGCGCAGAAGGCGATCAAGCGCAAGGGTCAGGAGAGCTTCAACTACGGCGACTACTTCGCCTACTCGAAGATCTGCACCCACCTCGGCTGCCCGACCTCGCTGTTCGAGCAGCAGACCAACCGGATCCTGTGCCCCTGCCACCAGTCGCAGTTCTCCGCGACCGAGTGGGGCAAGCCGGTCTTCGGTCCCGCCGCTCGCGCGCTGCCGCAGCTGCCGATCACCGTCAACGCTGAGGGCTTCCTGGTCGCCAACGGCGACTTCATCGAGCCGCTCGGCCCGGCCTACTGGGAGCGCCGTTCATGAGTCCTTCAGTCGCAGCCCAAGCCAGCGAGGCGGACGAGCGGTACCGCGCCGCCGCGTTCATGAAGCGGTCGATCAACAAGGTCTTCCCGACACATTGGTCGTTCCTGCTCGGCGAGATCGCGCTCTACAGCTTCATCATCCTGCTGCTGTCGGGCGTCTACCTGACGCTGTTCTTCGACCCGTCCATGAGCGAGGTCGTCTACAACGGCGCCTACCAGCCGCTGCGCGGCGTGACCATGTCGCGCGCCTACGAGACCGCGCTGAACATCACTTTCGAGGTCCGCGGCGGTCTGTTCGTCCGGCAGGTGCACCACTGGGCGGCGTTGCTGTTCGCGGCGTCGATCATCATCCATTTGTTCCGGATCTTCTTCACCGGCGCGTTCCGCAAACCGCGTGAGGCGAACTGGGTGATCGGCTCGCTGCTGCTGATCCTGGCGATGTTCGAGGGCTTCTTCGGCTACTCGCTGCCCGACGACCTGCTGTCGGGCACCGGCCTGCGGGCCGCGTTCGGCGGTATCACGATGAGCATCCCGATCATCGGCACCTGGATGCACTGGCTGATCTTCGGCGGTGATTTCCCCGGCGACATCATCATCCCGCGCCTGTACATCGCGCACGTGCTGTTGTTCCCCGGCATCATCCTGGCGTTGATCGCCGCGCACGTGGCGCTGGTGTGGTACCAGAAGCACACCCAGTTCCCCGGCCCGGGCCGTACGGAGAACAACGTGGTGGGCGCCCGGATCGTGCCGGTGTTCGCCGCTGATCAGGGCGCGTTCTTCGCCTTCACCCTCGGCATCGTTGGCATCATGGGCGGCGTGTTCCAGATCAACCCGATCTGGAACCTCGGTCCCTACAACCCCTCGCAGGTCTCGGCGGGTTCGCAGCCGGACTTCTACATGATGTGGACCGACGGCCTGGCCCGGTTGATGCCGCCGTGGGAGCTGTATCTGGGCCGCTACACCGTACCCGCGGTGTTCTGGGTCGCCCTGATCATGGGCTTGGTGTTCACCGTGCTGATCGCCTACCCGTGGATCGAGAAGCGCCTCACCGGTGACAACAGCGCACACCACAATTTGTTGCAGCGTCCGCGCGACGTGCCGGTCCGCACGGCGATCGGCGCGATGGCGATCGCGTTCTATGTCGTGCTGACGCTGTCGTGCGTCAACGACATCATCGCGCTGAAGTTCGACATCTCGCTGAACGCGACCACGTGGATCGGCCGCATCGGCCTGCTCGTCGCCCCGCCGGCGGCGTACTACATCGCCTACCGGTTCTGCCTCGGCTTGCAGCGCAGCGACCGCGCGGTGCTCGAGCACGGTATCGAGACCGGTGTGATCAAGCGTCTGCCGCACGGTGAGTACATCGAGGTGCATCAGCCGCTCGGCCCGGTGGACGACCACGGTCACCCGATTCCGCTGGAGTACCAGGGTGCGCCGGTTCCGAAGAAGATGAGCAAGCTGGGTTCGGCGGGCAAGCCGGGCACCGGCAGCTTCCTGCGCGCGGATCCGGAGGAGGAGAGCGCTCGGAACTTCGAGATCGAGCACGAAGAAGAGCACAGGCAGCTGAAGGTGCTGCAGCGCGCTCAGGAGGCGGCGAACGGCAAGCACGGCCACTGACCGCCCGGCTCCACAGGACGGCCCCCGAGTTCACGCGACTCGGGGGCCGTCCTGTGTCACACCCTGGGTGTCACAGGCGTGGCGCCGCGCGGCGTGCGGCCTCGATGGCTTCGAACTTGGCGAGATTGTGCCGGGCGTCGGCCAGCGCGTCGTGCGCGTCCGGCGGGATCGGCGGGAGTTCGGGGCGGCCGTGCGCCTCCCAGTGCTGGCGCAACTCGTTGGTGTAGCGCGGCAGCGTGTTGGGCAGGTCGACCATGGAGCCCCACAGCTGGCACAGGGCGACGTGGTCGTAAGCGGACACCCAGGCCCACAGCTCCGGTTGCACGGTCGGCCGCGGCACCAGGAACGCGTACAGCTCGTCCCGGATCTGGGCCCGACTGCGCCATCGCGGAGAGGAAGGCGACGGCAGCTGCGGCAAAACGAATTTGCGCACCCAAGGACCCGCCCGTTCGGCATCGAATTCGGTGGACACCGCGTAGTACTCCCTGCCGTCCTCGCAGGCGACGCCGATGGAGACCAAATCGATGGTCACACCGTCCTCGATGAATTCGCAGTCATAAAAATATCGCAGCGAGATCGGTCTCTCCTCGGCTTCCGGTGCCGTTGTGGCAGTGACGGGTTCTCGGCAACCCTATGGTGACGTGCGCCGCCGGATGCGCAAGGGCCCATGCGGTGGAGATTTTCGCCACCTTGGTGCGGCACTCCACCACTACCACCGGGGTGTCCTCAGGGGGCGAGCGGTCCGTATTCTGGACTGGTGAACTGGACCGTCGACGTACCCATCGATCGCCTGCCGGAACTGCCGCCGCTGCCCGCCGAGTTGCGCAGGCGGCTGGACGACGCGCTGGCGCGACCTGCGCTGCAGCAGCCGTCCTGGGATCCGGAGCAGGCGGCCGAGATGCGCACCGTACTCGAGAGCGTGCCGCCGATCTGCGTGCCCGCCGAGGTGGAAGAGCTGCGCGCTCAGCTGGCCGAAGTCGCCCGCGGTCAGGCGTTCCTGATGCAGGGTGGCGACTGCGCGGAGACGTTCGCCGACAACACCGAGCCGCACATTCGCGGCAATATCCGCACCCTTCTGCAGATGGCGGTCGTGCTCACCTACGGTGCGAGCCTGCCGGTGGTGAAGGTCGCGCGGATCGCGGGCCAATACGCCAAGCCGCGCTCGTCGGACACCGATTCGCTCGGCCTGAAGTCCTACCGCGGCGACATGGTGAACGCGCTGGCCGCCGACGCGGCGTTGCGCGAGCACGACCCGTCGCGCCTGGTCCGGGCCTACGCCAACGCCAGCGCGGCGATGAACCTCGTACGCGCGCTCACCGGCGCTGGCATGGCCGACCTGCACAAGGTGCACGACTGGAACCGCGACTTCGTGGCCAAGTCGCCCGCCGGTGCGCGCTACGAGGCGCTGGCCGAGGAGATCGACCGCGGCCTGGCGTTCATGACCGCGTGCCGGGTCAACGACCCGAGCCTGAAAGCGGCCCGCATCTACGCCAGCCACGAGGCGCTCGTACTGGACTACGAGCGCGCCATGCTGCGCTTGAGCGAGAATGCGATCGGCGAGCCGGTGCTCTACGACCTGTCGGCGCACTTCCTCTGGATCGGTGAGCGCACGCGCCAGCTCGACGGCGCGCACATCGCGTTCGCGGAACTGCTCGCCAACCCGATCGGCCTGAAGATCGGCCCCTCCACCACGCCCGACCAGGCCGTGGAATACGTGGAGCGGCTGGACCCGAACAACGAACCCGGCAGGCTGACCATCGTGTCGCGCATGGGCCACAGCAAGGTCCGCGACGTGCTGCCGCCGATCATCGAAAAGGTGCAGGCCACCGGCCACCAGGTGATCTGGCAGTGCGATCCGATGCACGGCAACACGCACGAAGCGTCCACCGGCTTCAAGACCCGCCACTTCGACCGCATCGTCGACGAGGTGCAGGGCTTCTTCGAGGTGCATCACGCGCTCGGCACGCACCCCGGCGGCATGCACATCGAACTCACCGGCGAGGACGTCACCGAATGCCTCGGCGGCGCCCAGGACATCTCCGACCTCGATCTGTCCGGCCGCTACGAGACCGCTTGCGACCCCCGGCTGAACACCCAGCAGTCGCTGGAGCTGGCGTTCCTCGTCGCCGAGATGCTGCGCTGAGGTCCGAGCCGCGGCAGCGGCCGGACTTCGCGCGTCCCGCTTCCGGTCAGGGAAGCGCCACGAGGGTGACGGTGTCGCCCGCCTCGAGGTTGGCTCCGATGCCCGGTGTTTGCGAGACCACCAGCGAGCTGTCCGCGCGGGCCAGTTGTTTCACCTCGACCTGCAAGCCGAGGCTTTCCAGCTTGGCGCGGGCGTTGGCCACGGTCCAGCCGCGGACATCGGGCATCTTCAGGGCGTTGGAGACCAGCAGGACGACGCCGTCGCCGGATTGGATGGTGGCGCCTGCGCCCGGCTGGGTGCCGATGGCCTTGTCCGCCTCGATGCTGCGGTCGAACTGTGGTCTGGTCTCGCGGATCGCGATGCCCGCGTCGCTGAGGATCTTGGTGGCCTCCTCGGTCGACTTGCCGCGGACGTCGGGAACCTTGACCGGCTGAGAACCCTTGCTGCGGTAGACCTTCACTTGCGCGCCGAGCGGCAGCACGGTGCCGGGCCGCGGTTCCACCCGGGCGACTGTTCCCTTGGGTGCGGCATTGGACTCTTCACCGGCGTCGACCGGTTGCAGCCCATAGTCCCGGATCAACTGGTTGACCTTCGACACCTGGTCGCCCGCTTTGACCTCCGGCACCTTGGGCTTGCCGTTGGATACCAGAACGGCGACCGTAGACCCCTTGGTGACCTTGGAACCGGCCGAGGGGTCGCTGCCGACCACACCACCGACCGGGATCGTGTCCGACGCCTTCTGCCGGATCTCGGTCTCGAACCCGGCGTTCTGCAGCGTGGCGACCGCTTTGTCGGTGTCCAGCCCGGCTATCGGCGGCACCGCAGAGTACCGGCCGACCCCCAGCCACCAGCCGCCGATGCCGACCAGCAGCGTGAGCGTCGCGACGATGGCCACCCACACCCATACCGTGCGCCGGGAGCGGTTGAGCTCGTCGGCGTAGGGCGGCGCGTACGGCGGCGCGGGGTTGGCTTGGCGCACCGGTTGGGGCCGGTCGTAGGCGTGCGGCGGGTCGTAGTCGAGCCGAGGCCGCTGGGCCGTGACCACTTTGGTGTGCTGCACCGGCTGCGGAGCGTGGGGGTCATGGGCCGACGCACCGGCGAAACCCGGCCGGTCGTCGTGATCCGGCGGGACGGCGCGGTAGCCGGCACTGAGATGTTCGGCGGACTCCTGGGGTGCGGGCACCCGGTAGGGCGGCAGGCGCAGCGCGGTGCCGATCTGCCGCAGCGCGGCCGCCATCTCGTTCGCGTCCGCGAACCGGTGCGCGGGTTCGCGCGCGGTGGCTTTGGCGACCAGCTCGTCGAACTCCGGCGGCACCCCGGAGATGAAGCCGCTCGGGCTCGGTACATCGTTCTCGATGCGCTGGTAGGCCACCGAGATCGACGTGTCGCCGGTGAACGGGACCCGGCCGGTGAGCATTTCGAAGATCAGCAGGCCGAAGGAGTAGACGTCGCTGCGAGAGTCGGCGGAGCCGCTGGTGACCTGCTCGGGCGACAGGTAGGCGGCGGTGCCCAGGATCACGCTGGCCGACGTGGTGTTCGCCGCGGCCACCGCGCGCACCAAGCCGAAGTCGGCTATCTTGACCTCGCCCGCGTCGGAGATCAGCACGTTCTCCGGTTTGATGTCGCGGTGCACCAGCCCCGCGGCATGCGCGACGCCGACCGCCGCGAGTACCGGTTCGGCGACGGCGCGCACGGCGTGCGGTGGCATCGGGCCGCGTTCGCGCAGCAGCTCGCGCAGCGTGCCGCCCTCGACCAGCTCCATGATCAAGAAGGGATGGTCGCCGTCGATACCCTGGTCGTACACCGCGACCAGCGACGAGTGCTTGAGCTTGGCGACCGCGCGCGCCTCGAACTCGAACCGGGACAGGAACTGCGGGTCGCCGGCGAATTTCGGGTCCATCACCTTGATGGCGACCGGCCGGTCCAGGCGGGTGTCGACCCCGCGGAAGACCATCGACATTCCGCCGCGGGCGATCGGCGCATCGATCCGATAGCGCCCTTCCAGCATCTGGCCGATCAAGAGAAGTCCTCCGGCTTTCACAAAGTTTGCCGCTCCGTGCGGCCCCCACGATGGTATCGACTCCCACCACCCCGGGTGTCTCACGACGTGCGGTGCGCGACCGTCTACCGTTGTCCCGGTGAGTGCATTCCCCTGCAGTGACGACGTCCTTCCGCAGTCGGTGGCCATCGTGCCGCTGCCGGAGGTGGCCGACCGACTCGGGCTGGTGGTGACCCGAGTGCACCAGATGCTGCGCGATCACCAGTTGCTCGCCGTCCGTCGAAACGGCATCGCCGGCGTCCCGGAGCGATTCTTCGACGACACCGGCGCGGTTGTGAAGCCGCTGCCCGGCCTGATCACCGTGATGCGCGACGCCAAGTACACCGATGAGGAGATCCTGGAGTGGATCTTCACCGAAGACGAGAGCCTGCCCGGCAAACCGATTGATGCCCTGCACGGCCCGCTGGCCCGCGAAGTCGTGCGGCGGGCGGCCGCGGACCCGTTCTGAGTC
>NZ_JBHVDM010000148.1:0-9558 GCF_042802775.1 Nocardia sp. NPDC057455
GTTCAAGCCACTGGTGATCAGCACCGGCGTCCTCGGGGTGAGGTTACCGATGCGAAGTTCGGCCAGGGCGGGAGCGGCCTCGGGGATCGCCGCCAGATGTTCGGTCAGCGAGCGCCCGTCGGTGGTCAGCGAACCGGTCTTCATGAACGCGTGCCGCGTGATGATGTCACCGATACATTCGTCGCTGAGCGTCTCCAGCATCGCGCGCCCGGCGGGACTGGTCACCCGGTCGACCGCCTCCCGCAGGTCGGGATAACGGGCGAGCAGACCGTTGATCGCGAATCCGATGGCGCCGCTGATGAGCGAGCCGTCGATGCGTTCGAGGATCGCGGCCAAGTCCGCGACCGGCCCCCCGGCCCAGGTCCCCTTGAGGTCGAGTTCGGGCGCGTAATCCGGTTGCATCTCCGCCGCGGCCGCCGTGGCACCACCACCCTGGGAGTAGCCCCACAACACCAGCGGCGTGTCAGGCCCGACTCCGGCGAGGTTGTTGGCGGCGCGGGCGCCGTCGAGCACAGCGTGGGCGGCCTCGATCCGGTTGGCATAGGTGTGGATTCCCGGTGTGCCCAGTCCGATGTAGTCGGTCACCAGCACCCGCGCGCCCAGCCCGCTCCACACCACCGACGCCGGCAGTTCCTGATTGGCCGACAACCCCGGCGAAGGGTCGGCGAACACCGTGACCCCGGTGGAGAACGCCACCGACATCGCGCAGCGGTCACCTTGGCCGGAGGTACCCGGAGCGATCACCACCGTCGGGCGCGGACCCGACCCCTGCCAGGGACCGGTCGCGTCGATGAACGTGCCGGATACCGCGACCGGAGATCCGTCCTGCAGTTGCGAGGTGTACATGACGTGCTGTGCCTTGCCCGGCCAGCCCTGATCCGTGGGCACCGTCGCGAACAGCGCCATCGGCGCGGTCTTGATGACCGCGCCCCGCTCCGACGGGATCTGCGCGGGCGGGACGTAGAAATCGCCGACCGGCGCGGCCGCCGCCTCCCGCGTATCCACTCCTACCACGGCCACCGCGGCGGCAAAAGCCACGGCAACCGCCACTGCCACCGGAACGGCCCATCGCCGCCACCTGGACCGGGACGGCCCATGCTGTCGTTGCATCGATATCTCTCCGTGAACTCCACCCGGCACCGTCGCCGGAGTGCCCTTGACCGCAATAGCCGTTCGACATGAGACAAGTCACAGCTGCGGGCCTACTGTAGAGTAACATGATTACTGATAATATGAATCCGCTCGGTGTCAGATCGCTCCCGCGGCGCGCACCTCCCGCCCGGCAGCGTGGCCGAGGCCGTGGTCCGCGTGGCGCCGGGACGCGCACCGAGTGAAAGCGCCACCGCCGGGCGACAGCGGGATATCCGGCGGCTGCCCGGCGGTCGGTGTCGCCCGCGCCGGGACCACGCGGGCGACGAGGGCGGCGGTAGAACAATTTCGGCGCGATGCCTTACCAACTCACCGGCAGCTCGTACAGCCCGTAGGCGAGCCGATCGTGTTTGAACTGGATTTCCTCGAACGGAAGCGCCAAGCGCAGCGTGGGGATTCGCCGAACCAGCGTCCGGAAGACGATCTGGAGTTCGGCCCTGGCGAGTTGCTGCCCGACGCACTGGTGCGGACCGAAACCGAACCCGAGGTGCTGGCCGGCGGGCCTGCGCAGATCCAGCCGGTCCGGCTGCTCCCACGCCTTTTCGTCCCAGTTGGCCGGCGCGAGATCGAAGATCAGGCCGTCCCCGGCCCGGACGGTCTCTCCCGCGATCTCGATGTCCTCGATCGCGACGCGCCGCTGTCCGTTCTGAATGATGCTGAGGTAGCGCAACAGTTCCTCGACCGCGTTGACGACGATCTTCGGATCCTCGGTATCGCGCAGCAGGGCGAACTGATCGGGGTTGCGCATCAGGGCCAGGGCTCCGAGCGAGATCATGTTGGCGCTCGTCTCGTGGCCCGCGATCAGCAGGCCGGTCCCGAGCTGGGCGGCCTCCTTCATATCGATCTCACCGGCGCGGACCCGCTCCGCGATGTCGGACACCACGTCCTCGGCGGGGCTTTCCAGCTTCTTCTTCACCAGATCGACCAGATACCGCGCCAGCCCCGCGCGACCCTCGGCTGCCTGCTCCTTGGTCGCGTACCGGTCGACGTTGACGGTGGCGTGCTTCTGGAAGAACTCGTGGTCCTCGTAGGGCACGCCGAGCATCTCGCTGATCATCAGCGTCGGCACCGGCAGCGCCAGCGCCTCGACCAGATCGGCCGGTTGCGGTCCGGCCAGCAGCCGGTCGATGTGCTCGTCGGTGATCTGCTGGATAACCGGCCGCAGCGCTTCCACCCGCTTGAAGGTGAACGGCTTGGTCAGCATCCGCCGATACCGGCTGTGCTCCTCGCCGTCGGTGGTGAACAGCGACTTCGGCCTGCTGTCCACGATCGCCGCCATGCCCTCGTTCCAGTGCGGGAAGCCGGGACGATGATCGTCCACGCTGACCCTCGGATCGGACATCAGGGACTTGAACTCGGCATATCCGGTGACCAGCCAGGGCGTGCTGCCGTCCCAGATGCGGACGCGATTGAGCGGCTTGGTGCGGCCGAGCCGCAACGCCTCGGGCGGCGGGGCGAACGGGCATCCGGTCGAGCGGGGCATGGGATAGTCGGGAACCTCGGTGGCGGCGCTGGTGGTATCGGTCAATGCTTCGGACACTGTTCACTCCTGGGTGATCGGGTGCGGAAGAACCACGGGATGCCGGTTCATTCCTCGATGTGGATGGCCATGGCCGGGCAGACCGCCGCGGCCTGGCGCACGTCCTCGGCGAGTTCGTCCGGCGGGCGCTCGTCGAGCAGGACGACGATGCCGTCCTCGTCTCGCTGATCGAACACTTCGGCCGCGTGCATGACGCAATGCCCGGCCGCGACGCATTTGACTTGGTCGACAGTCACTTTCATCGGGACCTCTTCCTACGGGGAGTGAGCTGGGGTGGGAGGCGAGGCGAGCAGGGCGTGCGCGTCCGCCACCTGCTGGCGCCGAATCCTGGCCTGCTTGGGCATGTTCCAGCCGAGCACCGCGGTGACGTCCCCGCCTCGCTCGAAGCGCGCGACGAACCGGCCGTCCTCCGGGTCGCCGTCGACGACCGCGGCTCGCGCGTCGGCCGTGATGGTGCCGTACACCTGGATCTTGGTGCCGAACTGATCGCTCCAGAAATACGGAATCGGCTGATACGCCCGATCGGCGCCGAGAATGTTCGCCGCCACCACCCCTGCTTGTTCGGTCGCGTTCGTGCGGTTCTCCAATCGAAGGGTCGTCCGCAGCGCCGGATGGTGCCACCGGGCGACGTCACCGACGGCGTAGACGCCGTCGGCGGCGCGGCAGCGCGCATCACAGACGACACCGTCGGCGAGCGCGAGCCCGCTGCCGACCAGCCACTCGGTGGCGGGCACCGCCCCGATCGCGACCACCACCAAGTCCGCGGGCAGTGTCTCGGAAGTCTCCAGGACGACACCGGTGATTTCGCCGCCGCGGTCGGTGAGACCGGAGACGCCGACGCCGAGCCGCAGGCGGACTCCGTTGCCGGTGTGCAGATCGGCGAGCAGGCTCGCGGCGAGACCGCCGAGCTGCGCCGCCATCGGGGCGCGCTGCGGGCCCGTCATGGTGACATCGTGGCCGGACTGCCGTGCGGTGGCGGCGATCTCGGCGCCCAGAACACCCTCGCCCACCACGACCACCCGCGCCCGGGCCGACAGATCGTCCCGCAGCGCGAGCGCGTCGTCGAGCGTGCGCAGCACGTGGACTCCGCGCAATCCGGGCGGGGCGGGCAACCTTCGCGGTTCGGCCCCGGTGGCGATCACGATGTGCTCGGCGGTCACGGACCCGGTCGTGGTGTGCACGCTGCGGGTGGCGGTGTCCAAGGCCACGGCGGGGGAACCGAGGACGACGTCGATATCCAGTTCGGACAGCAGGCGCGGCGCACGCAGGAGAGTGCGCTCGGGCCGCCACGCACCGGAGAGGATCTGCTTGGACAGCGGTGGGCGGTCGTAGGGCAGGTGCGGCTCGGCGCCCAGCAGTGTGATGCGGTCCCGGTATCCTCCCCGGCGCAGCGCCTCCACGGTGGCCAGGCCCGCGGCCGAGGCTCCGACGACGAGAACTCCGATGCGTCGGTTCATCGCGGGCCCGCCGCGACGGACCGCTCGGCCGGCTTCTTGCGCAGCTTCAAGGGTTTGCCCGCGACCGTGCCGCCGTCCACCGGCAACACGGTTCCGGTGACGTACCGCGATCGATCGCTGCCGAAATACACCGCGACCTCCGCGACATCCTCGGGTGTGCCGTCGCGCGGCAACGGGCGGTCGGCCTCCATGGACTCTCGCACCGCCTTGGTGAACCGCTCGCCGAGCTCGGCGGACATCTTCGTCGCCGAGGAGGCCAGCAACGGAGTCGGTATGTTGCCGGGCGCGATGCAGTTGACCCGAATACCGAACTGCGCCAACTCGATCGCCGCCGACTTGGTGAAGTGCACCACCGCCGCCTTGGACGCCCGGTAGCTCTGCACTCCGCCGCCGGCCTGGATGCCGCCGACCGAGGACACGTTGACGATCGAGCCGCCGCCGTTGTCGGCCATGTGCCGGGCCGCGAAGCGGGTGCCCGCCATGACGCCGAGCAGGTTCACGCCGAGCACCCGGTGGAAGTCCGCGAGATCGTCGTGCAGCAGGCTCTTGTGCATCGTGCCGGAGATGCCCGCGTTGTTGCACATCACGTCGAGTCCGCCGAAGGTCCGCACCGCGCGGTCCACGAGCCGCTCGACCTGCGCCGGGTCGGCGACGTCGATCTGTTCGAATACCGCCGCCGCGCCGTAGCGGACCACCGACGCCGCGCCGCGCTCCGGATCCACGTCGGCGACCACAACGCGGGCGCCTTCGGCGACGAACCGTGCCACGGTCGCGCTGCCGATACCCGAAGCGCCGCCGGTGACGATGGCGACCTTGCCCGCCAATTCGTCGGTCATGCCTTCATTTCCTTTCGTTCCGGTGCGGCCGCAGCCGTACCCGCGGCCGAGGTCGGCAGACCCCGGTGTGCGCCGTTCGAATGCGCTGCCGGACTCGCCCGCTCGCCGAGGAAGGTCAGCAGCAGGTCGTTGACGACCTCGGGCTGCTCGATCTGGGGGCAGTGCCCCGCGCTCGCCACAACGACGGATCGTCCGTCCGGGATGCGAGCCGCGATGTCCGCGGACCAACCGGCGGGCAGCAACTTGTCGCAGGCGCCTTCGACGACGAGGGCCGGCACGCGGATGCGCTCGTAGGCGCGGTCACTCGACGGCGTGGGCGGCGCCTCGGCGCCCGGGCGACGAAACCGCGCGGCCGCCAACGCTTCCCATGCACCGGGGGCGATACTCGATTCGTACCGCCGCCGCACATAGTCCTCGTCGGCCGGGTACGACTCCGCGTGGAACAACGCCCGGACGATGGCGCGCATCCCGGAGAGCGTGGCGTCGTAGTCGTAGAGCGCTCGCATGTGCTCGTTGCGCTGGATTTCCCCGCCACCGCAGATCGCCACCAGGCTGCGCATCGGGAGCTTCGGCGCCGTCGAGGTCGCGTCGACGAGCAGGTTGATCGCACCCATGGAATTGCCGACGAAATGTGCCGACTCGATGCCGAGGGTCGCGAGCAAGCGTGCGATGTGCCGGATCCGCAGGCCGCGGCCGTCGTTGAAGTCGATCACTTTCGCCGACCCGCCGAAGCCGAGCATGTCAGGGGCCAGCACCCGGTAGCGGTGGGCGAGGGCGTCGATGGTGTGCTCCCAGCCCAGTTCCGCCCCCGCGCCGAACTCGCCGCCGTGCAGCAGCACGACCGGCTCGCCCGCTCCCGCTTCCAGGTACGCGGTTGCCGAGCCGTCCACCACGACGGTTCTGCGCTGCGCGATCACGAAAGGCTCCCTATCCGGTCGGTGTGCGGTGGTGCGAGGGTCCGGGCGCCTCGATGGTCATGCGACAACGGGATCCGTTCGATGACGCGCACCTGCCCCGGCTCGACAGCGACCTCGACCGCGTCGCTCAGCAGGCGGACCTCGCGCAACCCGAGTTCGTCGAGCATGTCGAAGGCCGATTGGATGTCTCCTGGGCCGACGAGATGTGCCTCGGCACAGAGCCTTCCGACGTCCGACCGGCAAGCGCGCAACGTATCCCGTACGGCGGTGCTGCGCGCGCGGATGTAGACGAGCACGCCGCAGCCGGACCGCGCGATCCGATCCAGCGCGTGATCGAGTTCGGCCCGGCACCCGCAGTGCCGGGAACCGAAGACGTCACCGGCTAGGCATTCGAACTGCAGGCGCACCAACGGCGCGAGGTTCGCGGCCGGGTCGCCGTGCACGAACGCGACATGCTCGCGGTCCAGCCCATCGGTGAATCCGATCGCACGGAACTCCCCCATCGGCAGTGGAATCCGGGCGACGCCACGCCGCCGCACCCGGCACAGCTCGCGCCGGCGGTAGGCGACCAGATCGTCGATCGACACCACCGGCAACCCGTGTTCGCGACCGAGGTCGAGCAGTTCGGCCCGCCCGGCCTGTTCGCCGTCGGCCCCGCAGACCTCGCACAGCACGCCCACAGGCGCCATTCCGGCCAGCTCGACCAGGTCGACCGCGGCCTCCGGGCACGCGGGCACCGACAGCACACCACCGGCGGCGCAGCCGAGCGGGAAGACGTGTCCGGGCCGGGTGAACGTACTCGGCGTGCTCGACGGGTCAGCGAGCGCGCGAATCGTGTAGGCGCGGTGCGAGGCACGAACACCACCTGCCTCGGATCCGGCCAGGGCCACCGACACACGGAACAGCTCGCGGCCCGGCCCCGTGGAGGTCGGATCGGCCGGGGGTATCTCCAGCGCGTCCAGCGCCGCCGAGCGCATCGATACGTGGATGAGCCCGCATCCGATGGTCATCATGGCCTTGGCCGCTTCGGCCGTCATGCGCTCGGCCGCCATCACCAGATCGCCCCGGCACCCACCGTCCGACTCGGCGAGGACGAGGATCATCCGCCCGGTCCGCAGGGCGGCCATCGCCTCGGCCACCCTGGTCCGGGCGGCCTGCCGGGGCGAGGTCGTCATGGGCGCGCCCCTCCGGCCGGAGCGAAGGTCAGCACCTGCGCGGCGAGCAGCTCGAGCTGAGCGCTGACGGTCTCGTCGGTCAGCCTGCCTTCGGTATCCCAGATCGGCTCCGCGGAATTGATCGCCACGCCCAGCGGGGTCGGCCACGCCCGCAACGCGTGACCGATCACCCGTAGCTGACCGAGCGTTCCCACAGCGGCCTGCCAGCCGTAGGCACAGGTGATGCAGCCCCACGGTTTGTTGTCCAGGTATACCGTCGCGTCCCCGCGCAGATCCTCGATGTAGTCGAGGGCGTTCTTCACCAGGCCGGACACGCCGCCGTGGTACCCGGGCGAGCCGATCACCACCGCGTCCGCGCTGCGCAGCGCCTCCACCAAAGCGATGGCCTTCTCGGTGCGGGCCGGGTCGTGCGGGTTGTACATCGGCAGGTTGATCTCCTCGCCGCAGAACAGCGCGGTGCGCCCGCCGTGGCGCCGTATCGCCGCCAGGCAGTGCCGCAGCGCTTGCTCCGTCGACGAACCGGCCCGCAACGTGCCGCCGATGCCGACGACGAACGGCCGCCCGTCAGCGGCCGCCTCGGGGGCGGTCGCACTCCTCGCGCCTGCGGTCATGACCGATACCTCGTGCTTTCCTCTGGTGCTACTTGATGGCTATCGGATTGATGGGCGATCCGACGGCGCCGACCACGCGCAACGGCGGTGCGATCAGCTGGAATTCGTAGACGCCGTCCGCGGCGCAGTCGGCCGCGAGCGCGGTGAGGTCCCAGTACTCGCCGAGCATCAGGCCCATGTCCCGCAGGCAGAGCATGTGCATCGGCAGGAAGGTGCCGTCCACCCCGGACACCGGGTCCTCGACCATGAGGTTGTCCGCGGCCACGGCCGCGATCTCGCGTTCGTGCAGCCAGGTGGCGCACCGCCAGTCCAGGCCCGAGTACGGTTCCGTGCCGTCGCCCGCCTCGAGGAAGCGAGCCCACCAGCCGGTGCGGATCAGCACGATGTCGCCGCGGCCGACCGAGACGCCCTGCGCCTCGGCGACCTCGTCCAGTTCGTCGGGGGTGATCGGATCGCCCGCCGCGAGAAAGGTCTCGGCCCCGCGGTGGCGAACCAGATCCAGCAGGACACCGCGGGTCGTGATGCCTTTGCCGTCGACTTTGTCGATCCCACAGTGATATGCGCCGAGACTGGTGACCGAGCTCGCCGGAAAACCGTTGTACAAATGGTCGTCGTAGTAGACGTGGGACAGCGCGTCCCACTGCGTCGCCGCCTGCAGCGGCATGATGATCAGGTCATCGTTGAAGCGGAACGGGTTGTCCTCGAAGAAACCGCTGAGTTCCCGTCCGACGCTGTTGCGCAACCACTTCGGGCCGTACTCGGTCAGGGTTCGGGCGTCGCCACCGTCCACGGTCATCACGTGCACCGGGTTGTGCCGGAACTTGAACGCGCCCTGCGGTCCGGACGAACCGAAGTCGACACCGAGCGGGAACACCCGCCCGTGCCGTACCAGGCGCGCCGCCTGGGTGACCTTGTCCGGGGTGATGAAATTGAGCGTGCCGAGTTCGTCGGCGGCGCCCCACCGCCCCCAGTTCCGCACACCGTCGGCGACACGCCGGAATTCCGTCAGATCGGCCACCTTGCTTCTCCTTTCACGCCGAGCGCCTGCGTTCCGGCGGTCATGAGCCCGCGTCCACACCGGCGATCCGGGCGCCCACGTTCCCGCCGTCGACCCAGAGCACCTGGCCGGTCACATAACTCGCCGCGCGGCTGTTGAGGAACAGCAAGGCGGCCGCTTGTTCGGCCGGCTCGGAGACCCGGCCCAGCGGCTTGGGAATGGTGTCGAGATACGCCGGGCCGTATGCCGAGCGCAGTTGCTCCAGGATGGGAGTCTCGGTCACTCCCGGTCCGGTGCAATTGATCCGGATGCCGCGCGCCCCGAGATCGACGGCGTTGCGCATCGTGTAGTAGATGATCGCTTCCTTCGACAACCGATAACCGCCGTCGGCCACCGCGTCGGGATGGTCCTTGCACCAGGCGATCCCGGCCTCCATATCCGCGGTGTCCAGTAGGCCGCCCACCTGTTCGCGGTGCTCGAGATAGCCGGCCGCCGCGAGCGAGGACACGCTCGCGATCGTGGCGCCCGGTCCCATCACCCGCGTCAGCGCTGCGGTGAACTGCCGCAGGCCGAGAAAATTGATCGTGACCACGCGGATCGGGTCGCCGATGCCCGAGGAGACGCCCGCGACGTTGAACAGGGAATCGACGCGGTCGCCGAGCGCTGCGACGGCGCGCTCGATCGACGCGGCGTCGGCCATGTCCACTCGATGGAATTCCTCGAGTTCACCGGCCGGTTCCACCACGTCCAAGCCGGTCACGCGGCCGCCGAGTTCCCTGACCTGACGGGCCACGCAGGCACCGATCCCGGAGGAGCATCCGGTCACGACGACGCGCTTGCCGTCGTAGCGCCACAGCTCATCGGATCGTTCGACCT
>NZ_JBHVDM010000149.1:0-9505 GCF_042802775.1 Nocardia sp. NPDC057455
CGGTAGGCGGGCCACGGAGCCGCTGATAAAGGGAGGTGAGTGTGGCACTGGCCCAGCAGTTCGCCTCGTGGGTCGGCCCCTACCTCGACGTGCGCGCGGAACTACCTACCGCTGGCGGCAGCCGGCGCGGGTTCGCCGACGCCTACCACCGCTACGGCCGCGGCGGCGACGCCGCGATGCGCCGCGACTGGATCTCCGTCTACCGGTGGGCCGAGCACACCGCCCCCGAATTCCGACGCACGCGCAGTGGCCCCGATCCCCGCGGCGGTGGACCGTGTCGGCGGTGTTGCAGGCATGGGCGTGGGCGTCGGCGGTGGGCGGCCAGGTCGCGCGTGGTGTGCCCGTCGTCGAGTTCGGTGGCCGGTCCCTGTCCCTGGCCGCGGGCTATCTTCCCGAATCCACCGTGTGGGGCGTGTTGCGGGAACTGCGGGATATGCCCGGCGCATCGATCCTGCCTACCCGCCCCGGTCGCAGACTCGTTGCCGACCGCTACGCCTTGGTCTCGAACCATGCGCGATCATGGCCCAGGCCGCCACCGCCGTGCGGCTGGGGATCACGGTGCAACGCGCCGAGTTCCTGCTGTTCGAGGCCGCGCTCTTGACGTCCACGGTCGGGCTCAACAGTGGTCCGCACCTGGCCGCCGGTGACTTCGGCCAGCCGAATGTCGCATTCACGGCCGAGGCTGGCCTTCGCGTGATGTACCGGTTGCGGCCGATGACCGGCGTGCCCCACTCACCTGACTGCCGTACGGCAAAGCTCGAGACTTCCGAGGCGGCCGGATCATCTGGACGTCCTGAGCCACGCTGGAGACCGAACCCCATCGGTTCAGTTGGTGTGCGGGTCGTGGTCCGTCGAGGAGCAGTGCGCGAAATCGCGCCAACGGCTGAGCATTCGCCTGCGATATTTTCTACGAGCACGGCGATGGTCACACAGACTCACCGCAGAATTTTCACACTCGCGGCCGGCATTCTGCTGGCTGTTACCGCCGTCACCGGCAGCGCCGCCGCCCAACAAGACCCCAAGCCGCCCAAAGTGTTCTGGTGGGATCGCGACATGCACGCCGGGGACTGCACGATGTTCGCCGGTGCACACTGGGTGCTGAAGTACGATGGCACAGCGCATTTCACCCGCGAGGGTCACCAGCGGCGACGACAACGACGCGTGGCTCATGCACGCACGCTTGGTGAGCGGAAACGGCCGGCACTTGGGTCACCTCGTCGCAGGCGAGCAGCGACCGGTCGATGACAACACCAGATTCGTGATCAATCTGCCCGACTCGGACCAACAATACCCCTGGGAGTTCCACGCGACGTTCCGCCCAGAGGTATTCGACGACATCGGGCGCATCGAATTGCAGAATCACTGCTGAGTCCTCAGCCCGCTCCGTGTGGTCGCTTCGTCTCCGCCGGCCCGGCCCGCTGTGTGCAGCATCGACAATGGTCGTAGCCCAGATCTCCGGCGCAGAATGATCGCTGCGATGAGTTCCGTTGTGGGGCAGCGGTTTCATTTGATAGCGTCTGCGCGGCATGTGAATGTCAGTTGAGTCACTTTTTTGGGGGAACGTTGATCCGGCGGATGACTGTGGTATGCCTGTCTGCTTTCGCGCTGGTAGCGGGGAGCGCGACAGTGGCCGACGCATCGCCTGTCGGTGTGACCGTTCTTCCCCGGCCGGGTGGTCAGTACCTGGTGGGTGAAACCGTTCTGCACTTGGTCGATGCGTCGAGGCAGGACCCGTTCTATGCCGACCGCCAGCGTGAGCTGATGGTGTCGGTGTTCTATCCGACCACTGACGTCGTCAAATATCCGCGGGCCCACTACATATCGAAGACGCTGATCCCGGATCTGGAGAAGCGCTCGGGTGTCGGACTGCCGGGTCTGTTGACCAACTCCTACACCGACGCACCCGCATTGGCGGGGGCGGCCTTCCCGGTGGTCCTCTACTCATCCGGGGCAGGAGACACCCGCGTGTACGGCACCGGCTTGGCCGAGGATCTGGCCAGTCGTGGCTATGACGATATCGACCTGCGCGCCGAAAGCGGTAGCGGATACACCGCAGCCGACCACGCCGCCATGGCGATTTCCTTTCTCCCCAAAGGTTTGGCCGCGCGCGACCTCGACCCAGAGCAACGGCACGTATTACGCCAGCTGATCAGCCTGTTCACCGGTCGTGCGCCGAGAGCACTCGCCGATGCCCACGCTGCGCACTACGAAGCCGACCACGTACTCGACGAGGTCTACTTCGGATGGGCAGGCGGCCTCGAGTCCGGCGAACCGCACTACTACCGGATCCAGGGCCCCGACCTGCTCATCGAATACGACAACACGCAGCGTCACGCCAACCATGCCCACTCGGTCTGGCGCAACCCGCGCTCGGATTTCGGGCTCGACAGCCTGGCCGAACACCGTCGGCGCTCCACGCATTGAGAGGTACGGCAGCAAATGCGGGCAGGAACGGCGGGCAACCTTGTCAGTGCACGCCGATCGCTTTGCTGTCGACTCCCGGGCGAATGTCAGGGCCGCCCGCGCGTCTCCCGTGACCACGCCGACGGCGACCGTACTGTCCCTGACGCTCGTCGCCGAGGCTCGCCCGCCCACTGTTGCCGAATATTTGCCGTACCTGCGTGGCGATGTCATCGAAGCACTCATGACGATCAGATGCCGGACACGGATTTGGTGGTCAGGTATCCGGCCAGCCCCTCGCGGCCGAACTCGCGGCCGATGCCGCTGGCCTTGACTCCGCCGAAGGGCGCGACGGGGTCCATGCTGTAGGCCTGGTTGATGCCGAAGCTCCCGCTGTGGATTCGGCGCGCGACCGCGAGGGCCCGGTCCGGTTCACTCGACCAGACCGAGCCCGACAACCCGTAGTCGGTGTCGTCTGCGATCGCGATCGCCTCCTCGTCACCGGCGTAGGGGATGGCGGTCAGGACCGGCCCGAAGATCTCCTCGCGGGCGATGCGCATCCGAGGGTCGACATCGGTGAAGAGGGTGGGGCGGACGTACCATCCCCGGTCACAGCCGGTCGGCATGTCGGCGCCGCCGACAGCCGGATGCGCGCCCTCGCGGATTCCGGTGTCGATGTAGCCGCGCACCCGGGCCTGCTGGCTTCGGGACACCAGCGGACCGATGTCGGTCGTCTCGTCGAAGGGGTCACCCACGCGCAGCGCCCACACCATCTCGCTCAGTGCCTCGACGTACTCGTGATACCGGCTGCGGGGCAGCAAGATTCGGGACTGCACGACGCAGGCCTGCCCACCGTTCATGAGCGCGGCCACCTTCATCCCCTCGGCGACATGGTCCGGGTCGGCGTCGTCGAGCACCACCGCCGCCGATTTGCCGCCCAGTTCGAGGCTCACCCGGCGCAGCGCGGGCGCACACGCGGCGGCGACCTGGCGGCCCGCGGCGGTGGAGCCGGTGAACGACACTTTGTCCACACCGGGGTGGGCGACGAGATGAGCACCGATGTCGCGGTCGCCGGGCAGGATGCTGACAACTCCGGGTGGGATGCCGCTGTGCCGCAGAAGATCGGCCATGAGGTAGGCGTCCAAAGGTGTTTCCGGGGAGGGTTTCAGCACCACGGTGCATCCGGCCAGCAGCGCCGGGATCAGCTTGGCGACGGTGAGGAACATCGGCATGTTCCACGGCACGATCGCCGCGACAACGCCGACGGGCTCGTGACAGACCAGGATGTCGGCACCGAAGTAGCCGGGCCGGGTCTCCTCCCACGGATAGTTCGCCGCGATGTCGGCGAGCGAGCGCATCATGACTCCGGGGAGCCGGGCGTGCGCGGAGCGCGAGAATCGTAGGGGTGCGCCCATTTCCGCGGTGATCAGCCGCGCGAGTTCGTCCTCGCGCTGGGTGTAGCGGTCGATGAGGCCGCGGACGATGCCGATGCGCTCCTCAGCGCCGAAGCCCCGCCACGGACCGTGGTCGAAGGCTTCCCTGGCCGCGGCCACGGCAAGATCGACATCGCGGACGTCCGGCGCCGCGAGCCGCGCGATCACCGTTTCGGTGTGCGGTGAGACCACCTCGAGGGTGCGGTCGGTGCTGGGCGCCCGCCATTCGCCGCCGATGAACAGGCTGGTGTGTTCGCGCATCGGACAGTCCGGGGTCAGGGCCGGTAGGCGGCGACGTCGCGCAGCAACCGCACGACCGGTGGCGGATCCAGTTGCAAGCCCACCGGCGCGGACATCTCCCCGGACCGGGACTTCTGTCCGAGTGCCGCGCGCACGGCCTCGAGGTCGTCGGCCTCGATCTCGTAGAGGGCGATGTAGCTGGGGTCGCCGTCGACGGTGGCGAGGCGTCGGGCGGCGACGACGCCGTCGAGCTTGCACATCTCGGCGAGGTGGGTGTTCTCATACCAGTCGTGGTAGGCGGCGGCCTCCTCGGCGGAGTTCGGGCGCGATTCGACGAAGAGAATTCCGGTGGGCATTTGCCTTCTCCTGGCGTGACGGGGTTATCGGACGGGCAGCGCGGCCGCGCGGTCGGCGGCCGTATTCTTGTGCACGACACCACCTTTCATCACAAACCGCACGTGTTCGGTGACGGTGATGTCGCGGGTGGGATCGCCGGGAACGGCGATGATGTCGGCGAGCAGGCCGGGGGCGAGCCTGCCGCGATTCTCGGCGCCGACGAGTGCGGCGCTGGTGACGGTGGCCGCGCGCAGCGCTTGGGCGGGGGTCATTCCCCGGTCGACCATCGCCCACAGCTCCTTGGCGTTGTCGCCGTGCGGAACGGCCGGAGCGTCGGTGCCGCAGGCGATCTTGACGCCGGCCTCGATGGCCTTGCCGAGCATGCGCCGCGCCTGCGGGAACACGGTCGCGGCCTTCTCCTGTAGGGCGGGCGGCGCTTTGGACACGTCGAGACCCTCGGACAGGTAGCTGGTCGGAACCAGGAACGTGCCGTGCTCCACCATCATGGCGATGGTGTCGTCACTGGCCAGTGACCCGTGTTCGATGCAATCGACACCGGCCCGGATGCACGCGCGAATTCCGGCGTCGCCGTGCGCATGCGCGGCCACCTTCAGCCCGGCGCGATGGGCTTCGTCGACGATGGCGCGCAGTTCCTCATCGGAGTACTGCTGGGTGCCCGGAGCGGTGCTGTGCGACATGACCCCGCCCGACGCCGAGATCTTGATGACTCCCGCGCCGTACTTGATCTGATACCGCACCGCGTGCCGCACCTGGTCGACGCCGTTGGCCAAGCCCTCCTCCACCGACAGCGGCATGATGTGCGGGGCAAGACGCTGGAACATGGTCGGATCCAGGTGTCCCCCGGTCGGTGTGATGGCATGGCCCGCCGACACGATCCGCGGACCGGGAAACCAGCCCTGCTCGATGGCGCGGTGCAGGTCGACATCGAGCAGGTATCCCCCGGTCTTCACCATCAGCCCGAGGTTGCGGACGGTGGTGAAACCGGCCAGCAGCGTCGTGCGGGCATTGATCGTGGCACGCAGCGTGCGATAGACGGGATCGTCCTGCACCCCGTGCATCGGGCTGGGCAACCCGGAAGGATTCTCCGGGCCGCCGATGAGCAGGTTGATCTCCATGTCCATCAACCCGGGCAGCAAGGTGGTGTCGCCCAGATCGAGCACCGTGGAGTCGGCGGGTTTCACGGTGGGGTCCACCGCCTCGATGTATTCGCCGCGCACCACGATCACGCCGGGGCTGTGCACCTCGCCGGTCACCACATCGACCCAGCGGGCGGCCCGCAGCACGATGGCCTCGGTGCTCATGGCCGTGGCTCGATCAGGCAGTCGAGCATCGCCGCGCCGGAGTCGGGGACGCGAGGCTGGCTCCACACCTCCACCGGAAACGAGACCATCACCATCGAGTACAGCAGCCACAGCAGGCGCCGGGCGTCGTCGGGCAGTTCGTCGAGCGCGAACTCGTCGAGGTATTTCATCGCCGCTTCGGCGCGTGGGGTGATCGCGTCGTAGAAGCGCTGCATGTCCTCCATCGAGCTGGCCAGACGCCGGGCGTAGCGTTCGGGTTCGGTTTCCAGGCACCAGATTTCGGCGAAGGGTTCCAGGTCGGCGAATTCCGCCGGCAGCAGGGCGCTCATCGGGTACCCACCTCGGTGTGCTCGTCCCGGTAGGACTGGACCCACTCGCCGGCGACCTTGTGCAGGTGACGCAGCAAAATCTCCTGGTCGTTGAGCGGGAACGTGGTGACCGCGCGCGATTCGAGCATGGTCTGCGTGGCTTCGAGGGTGTTGCCGTCCTGCAGGGCGTACTCCTTGAAGGTGACCGCCGCCATCTCGTGGGCGACTCGTTCGCGGGGGGTGCGTGCGGGCACGAAGTACAGGTTGCCCTCGAAGATGTGACGATTGTGGCTGGTCGGCCAGTAGTGGTAGGTCAGGTACCAGCCGCCGGACCAGATGAGGATCACGAAGTTGGGCCACAGCTGGAAGGAGTCCAGCCCCCACGGGTCACATTTCGCCGGGTTCAGCCCCGGCGGCATCGGGCCCAGTTCGGGCTTCTCCCATGGCCCGAACAACCCGCTGCGGGTGATGTCCTCCATGGGCTTGCGCATGGTGGGGTCGAGTTCCCATGCGACCACACCGGAGGTGCTGACCAGCCGGTGCGGGCCGTCGAGCTGATAGTGCGGCGCTTCGAATCCGGCCTGCTGGGCGGCGGTGGAGTAGTTGTCCGGCGTCTGCTTCGCGTGCAGCACCGGCGCATGGTAGAACTCCTGGAAGGCGTCCATGTACAGCTTCCAGTTGGCGCCGACCTCGGCCCGATAGTAGTAGCGGTCGGTCATGCGGTCGAAGGGGTAGCCCTCCAGGGCGGTGACCATGGGGCCGAGGAATTCTCGCAGTGTTTGTGGTGGCTGGGCGGCGAGGTTGACGAAGATGAATCCCGCCCACACCTCGCAGTGCACCGGAGCCAGCCCGTACTGGTCCTTTTCGAGGTCGAAGAACTCGCTCTCCTGCTGCACGAACGACAACGCGCCATCGAGCCCATAGCGCCAGCCGTGATACTTACACGTGAACTGCCGACACGTACCGGACGTCTCTTCCTTCGGAAAATCGTTCCAGACCAGTTTGTTGCCCCGATGACGGCAGATGTTGTGAAACGCCCGCACCTGACGCTCCCGGTCACGCACCACGATCACCGAGGTCCGCGCGGCATCGATCTCTTTCGTGAAATAGCTGCCCACCTTCGGAACCTGCTCGACCCGGCCCACATTCAGCCAGGCACGCTTGAAGATCGCCTCCCGCTCCAACTCGAAAAACTCCGGGGAGATGGAGTCCTCATAGGACACCGGGGCGGTGCCCAGGTCCGGGTAGTGCTGGGTCCAACTGCCTTCGGGGGGTTTGGGCCAACCAGGCATGGTCGTCCTCCTGTGCTGTGTTCGGGCCGGGTCACTGGATGGGTTCGTCGCCGAGCACGGTGGTGCGCAGCATCTCCCGTGGCGAATCGGGCTCGTAGGGCGCGGCGCGGTGGATCACGCCGCGGTTGTCCCAGATCACGGTGTCGCCGACGGACCACTCGTGCCGGTACACCCGCTCCGGTGCGGTGCTGCGGGCGAGCAGGTCGTCGAGCAGGGCCCGGCTCCGATCGGCATCCAGGCCCACCACCTCCCCGGCGGAGGCGCCCAGCACCAGCGAGCGGCGTCCGGACCGGTGCGTCCACACGATCGGGTGTTCGCGGACCGGCCGCCGCCGCCACGCCGCGAGCTGCTCGGGGGTTGGGTTCGGCGTGATCCGCCGCTGCGACGCCTCCAGCGAGTGCACCACCCGCAGCCCCGCAAGATGGTTCTGCTCGGTCTCGCTCAGATCGTCGTAAGCCTTGTAGGTGCTGGCGAATTCGGTCTCCCCGCCCGTGGCGGCCACGGCCTTCGCGGACAGCATCGTGGCCATCTGCGGGTAGGCGTCGTCCTCCGGTGTGCACCCGTCGATGTGCCAGTCGAAGGTGGCGCGCAGGTAGCTCGCCGAGGAGTTCTTCGAGGTGTCGAGACTGACCCGGTAGATTCCCTCGACCGGGTGGTGGCCCGCGGAGGTGTCGATCGGTCCGAGGGTGCGGCAGAACGCGACCTGTGTTTCCGGGTCCAGGTGCAGGCTCCGGAAGACGAGCACGCCGTTGTCCTCGAGTGCCTGCTTGATCGCCCCGGGCACGGCAGGGTCTCCCACGAGCTGGTCGGGTGTGAGGCCGACGATCTCGGCGCCGACGTCGTGGCCCAGCTTCTCCACGGTGAGTGTTGTCATGATCGTGTCCTTCGGATTCGGCCCGGTCAGGGCGTGGGCTCGCTGACCCGCTCCAGCCAGGCGTCGGCGCTGTCGACCGGTGCGGGCTGCTGGAAGATCTCCACCGCCATCGCCACCATGACCAGCGAGTAGATGAGGTGGAGCAGGTTGAGGGCGTCGTCGGGCAGTTCGTCGAGGGGGAACTTGTCGCAATAGTCGATGGCCTCGTCCAGGCGGGGGAAGAACGCGTCGTAGAAGGCGTTGAGCTCCTCCATCGTGCCGGCCTGCCGCTGGGCCCATCTGGCCGTCTCGGACTCCAGGCACCAGGTGGGCGCGAACTTCTCGAACTCGGCGAAGGCCGGTGGCAGCATGGGTCCGCTCATCACCGGGCTCCCACGCGCTCGCCGCGGTAGTCGTTCACCCAGTCGGCCACGACCTTGTGGAAGTGCCGCACCAGGATCTCCTGGTCGTTGACCGGGTAGTCGGTGACCTTCGCGGTGCGGTATGCCTGCTCCAACGCGGTCTGGGTGCCGGTCAACATGCCCGCGTCCTGCAACGCGAACTCCTTGAACACGACCGAGGCCACCTCGTGCTCGACGCGTTTGCGCACGGTGTCGGCCGGCTGGAAGCACAGCGTGCCCTCGAACACATGCGTGTTGTACGAGGTGGGCCAGTAGCGGTAGAGCAGGTACCAGCCGCGGTAGAACAGGATCTCGATGTTGGGGAAGATCTGGAAGTTGTCGATCCCCCAAGGCTCGACCCGGCCGGGATTGATGCCCGGCGGCAGTTCACCGATATCCGGGGACTCCCACGGCCCCACCAGCCCGCTGTGGGTGACCCGCTCGATCGGATACATGTACTCGGCGGGCAGCGTCCAACGCCGAGCGCCACCGGTGCTGACCATGCGGTGCGGACCGTCGAGCTGGAAATGCGCGCAGGTGAACCCGGCATCCGGCTTGCGCACCGCCCCGGGGACCTGCTGCGAGTGCAGACCCGGCACGTGGTAGTACTCCTGGAAGGCGTCGGCGAAAAGCTTCCAGTTGCTGTGGTTCTCGGCCCGGAACTCGTACCACTCGGTCATGCGGTCGAAGGGGTAGCCCTCCAGGGCGGTGACCATGGGGCCGAGGAATTCTCGCAGTGTTTGTGGTGGCTGGGCGGCGAGGTTGACGAAGATGAATCCCGCCCACAACTCGCAGTGCACCGGAGCCAGCCCGTACTGGTCCTTGTCGAGGTCGAAGAACTCGCTCTCCTGCTGCACGAACGACAACGCGCCATCGAGCCCATAGCGCCAGCCGTGATACTTACACGTGAACTGCCGACA
>NZ_JBHVDM010000150.1:0-9408 GCF_042802775.1 Nocardia sp. NPDC057455
TGTCAATCAAACTCCCGGGCCGTTCGATGGAATAAGACGGGCCCGGGCCTGTAGTAGCGGGGACAGGATTTGAACCTGCGACCTCTGGGTTATGAGCCCAGCGAGCTACCGAGCTGCTCCACCCCGCGTTGGGTAAGGACAACACTACACAGGGTGGCGCGAACTACCGAATCGCCTGGTGGGGCCGGGTACGGCGGCCGGTTCAGCCGAACTCGATGCCCTGGGCGAGGGGGAGTTCGGTGGAGTAGTTGACGGTGTTGGTGGCTCGGCGCATGTAGGCCTTCCAGGAGTCCGAGCCGGATTCGCGTCCGCCGCCGGTCTGCTTCTCACCGCCGAAGGCGCCACCGATCTCGGCGCCGGAGGTGCCGATGTTGACGTTCGCGATGCCGCAATCGGACCCGTCGGCGGCGAGGAAGCGTTCGGCCTCGCGCTGGTCGGTGGTGAAGATCGCGGACGAAAGACCCTGCGGCACTTCGTTGTGCAGGGCGATCGCGCGATCGAAGTCGTCGTAGGTGAGCACGTAGAGGATCGGCGCGAAGGTCTCCTCCCGCACCACCGCGGTCTGGACCGGCATGCGCACGATCGCGGGCCGCACGTAGTAGGCGTCCTCGCCGAATCCCTCGACGCGCTCGCCGCCGCACACCAGTTCGCCGCCGTCGGTCACCGCCTTGTCCAGCGCCGCGCGCATTCCGGTATAGGCCTTGCCGTCGATCAGCGGCCCGACCAGCACCCCGTCGTCGAACGGATTGCCGACGGCCAGTTGCCGGTATGCCCGCTCCAGCCGGTCCACCAGCGGGCCCGCCACGCTACGGTGCGCGATCACCCGGCGCAGTGTGGTGCACCGCTGTCCGGCCGTGCCCGCCGCCGCGAACACGATGGCCCGCGCCGCGAGGTCGAGAACGGCGGACGCGGTGACGATCGCGCCGTTGTTGCCGCCCAGCTCCAGCAGGCAGCGCCCCAGCCGCTCGGCCACCCGTGGCGCCACCAACCGGCCCATCCGGACCGAGCCGGTGGCGCTCACCAGCGCCACCCGTCCGTCGTCGACGAGCCGGGACCCCACGTCGCTCCCGCCCTGGATCAACTGATGGACCTCCGGATCCGCGCCGACCTCGCCGGCCGCGCGCCGGAGCAACGCGTGACAGGCCAGCGCCGTCAGCGGCGTCGTCTCCGAGGGCTTCCACACCACGGTGTCGCCGCAGACCAGCGCGATCGCCGTGTTCCACGCCCAGACCGCGACCGGGAAGTTGAACGCCGAGATCACCCCGACCACGCCGAGCGGATGCCAAGTCTCCATCAACCGGTGGCCCGGACGCTCCGAGGGCATGGTGTGGCCGTACAGCTGCCGGGACAGGCCGACGGCGAATTCGCAGATGTCGATCATCTCCTGCACTTCGCCCGCGGCCTCGGCGGGGATCTTGCCCGCCTCCAGCGTCACCAGCTCGGCCAGGTCGCTCTTGTGCGTGGTGAGCAGCTGCCCCAGCCTGCGCACGGCCCCGGCCCGGACGGGAGCGGGAACGCTGCGCCAAGCCCGGAAGGCGGTAGCGGCCCGGCCGATGGCGGCGTCGACCTCGTTCAGCGAGCTGGGCCGCAGCGTGCCCAGCTGTCCTCCGGTGATCGGAGTGCGCGCGGGCAGATCGCCGGATTCCGCTGGCGGCGTGCCCAATCGGCGCAGCACGGCATCCGCGCGGAGGGCGAGTTGCCGGGTGATCTGAGTGTCGAGTACCTCGGTCATGTGTTGTTCCGCCGTACCTTTCGGCCGCGTCGCGGCGTTTCTGTCCCGCGTAGCGGGAGAAGGGAGGTCAGGTTTCGGACATGAGGCGGGCCGCCTGAGTTAGCCTTCGCTGATGGCGGATACACCGGCAAGACCCGTACTCGATGACATCGATCGCCTGTTGATTCGTGAACTGATGGCCGATGGACGGGCCACTCTGTCCAACCTGGCCGAGAAGGCGAGTCTGTCGGTGTCCGCGGTGCAATCCCGGGTTCGCCGATTAGAGGCGCGCGGTGTGATCCGCGGGTACACCGCGCACGTCGATCCCGAAGCGCTCGGCCAACTGCTGTCGGCATTCGTCGCGATCACTCCTCTCGACCCGTCGCAACCCGATGACGCACCCGCGGTGCTGCAGCACATCCCCGGCATCGAGGCGTGCCACTCGGTGGCCGGGGAGGAGAGCTACATCCTGCTGGTGCGTGTGGCGTCTCCGCGGCACCTCGAGCAGTTGCTCCAAGAGATCAGAGCCACCGCCAACGTGCGCACCCGGAGCACCATCATCTTGCAGACATTCTATGACAGGTAGCGATTCTGTGTAATTAATCCGCTTGGTCGTAGAGGTTCCGTAAATTTTTACGTACCCTCAGGGCGTGACCATCGAACTGGAACGCACCCGCCCGGCGGTCACCCCCGCCGCCCGGGTCCATGAGATCTTGTCGGCGAGCATCCTGGCCGACGGCTTCGACCTGGTACTCGACCTCAACCGTTCCCGTGGCTGCCGCCTCGTCGACGAACGCGACGGCAGCCCCTACCTCGACATGTTCGGCTTCTTCGCCTCCAACGCGCTGGGCATGAACCATCCCGCGCTCGCCGATGACCCGCAGTTCCTGGCCGAACTCACCGCCGCGGCGGTGAACAAGCCGAGCAACTCCGACATCTACACCGTCGAGATGGCCCGCTTCGTCCAGACGTTCGTGCGGGTGCTCGGCGATCCGCTGCTACCGCACCTGTTCTTCATCGACGGCGGCGCCCTTGCGGTGGAGAACGCCCTCAAGATCGCGTTCGACTGGAAGAGCAGGCACAACGAATCCCACGGGCGGGCAGCGGAACCCGGTGCGAAGGTGTTGCATCTGACCGGCGCGTTCCACGGCCGCAGCGGTTACACCATGTCGCTCACCAACACCGATCCGGTGAAGACGGCGCGCTTTCCGAAGTTCGACTGGCCGCGTATCAAGTCGCCTTACGTCACCGACGCCTTCGACGTCGAGGAGGCGGAGGCGTGCGCGCTGGCCCAAGCGCGGCGGGCATTCGCGGAAAACCCGCACGACATAGCCTGCTTCATCGCCGAGCCGATCCAGGGCGAGGGCGGCGACCGGCATCTGCGTCCGCAATTCCTGCAAGCCGTGCAGCGACTGTGTCACGAGCACGACGCGCTGTTCGTGCTGGACGAAGTGCAGACCGGCGTCGGCATGACCGGAACGGCCTGGGCCTACCAGCAACTCGGCCTGACGCCGGACGTGGTCGCGTTCGGTAAGCGGACCCAGGTGTGCGGCGTCATGGCGGGTGGGCGCGTGGACGAGGTGCCCGACAACGTGTTCGCGGTCAGCTCACGGCTCAACTCGACCTGGGGCGGCAACCTCGCCGACATGGTGCGCAGCAGGCGCATCTTGGAGGTGCTCGAGCGGGACGAGCTGATCGAACGGTCCCGGCCGCTGGGTGCGCACCTGCTCGAACGTCTGGGCGCGCTCGCCGCCCGGCACGCCGATGTCAGCGAGCCGCGCGGGCGCGGCCTGATGTGCGCGATCACGCTGTCGTCGTCCCGGCTGCGCGACGAGGTGCTCACCGCGCTGCGCGAGCGGGAGCGGGTGCTGATCCTCGGCACCGGCGAGCGGGGCATCCGGTTCCGTCCCCCGTTGACGGTCACCGGCGCCGAGCTGGACGAGGCCGTCGACGCTCTGGATCGGGTCTTGGCCGGTCTGGAATAGCCCGCGAACAGGAGGCTCCGGAGATTCCGGTGCGCCCGGCAAGGGGTGCGCCGGAAACCGGATCTCCCCCTGACTTCGCATCCATGTCTCCGCTCTCCGAGAACGTGCGGAGTGTGCACCGACAGCGGATGTTCCGGTGCCCCCACCTCGTCGTCTCCGTTCTGGTGCTGTCGCATCCATCGGATCCGTCCGGCGCGCATCCCCGTCGGAAAAGGGCCGCACGGGCTCACCACCTGGCCGCGCGGCCCCGCCGTTGCTCCACCGGGCGCACCGGCGTCATGCGCTGACCTTGCTCGAGCGCGGCGGTCTGCGTGTGGTCAGGAGATGACCGGACGCAGGCCCAAACCTCCTTCGACGAAACGGCGGACGGACGTCAACCCGGCATCCAAAGCCGCTTCGTAGCCCGGGCGCGCCCACCCGGTCACCGTCGCGGTGCCGTCGCCCGCAGGCGTCACCCCGATCTCGGCCACCAACTCGGCCGTGGTCGGTTCGCAGACCGCCCAGGAGAAATGCGTCTCCTCCGCCCAGCCCGCACTGCGCCGGGCCACGTAGTCCGGTTCGGTGATGCCGCCCGCGGCCAGGGCCGGGCGGTCATCGATGCGGTCGTCGGCGCGCAGGGCGCGCAGATACCAGGCGCCCGCGTTGATCTCGATCGGCTCCATCAGCGTCCGCCCGTTCCGCCGCGCCCGTAGCCCGCCGCGAGCGCGTCCGTCACCACTACGCCGAATTCCGCGACGCCGACCGGCCTCGCTGCGACATGATCGGATGGCCGCGGCGCCGTTTTTGCGCGTTTCGCGGTATCCAGGCGGATTTCGGGTAGCTCGGTCATGAGGAAGAGGCTAGCGGGAGGTTTTATCGACATGGGCGAGCTATGGTTCGGCCACTACCGCCTCGATCGGCTGCTAGGCAGCGGCGGCATGGGCGAGGTCTGGCTCGCGTACGACACCACCGCCGACCGTGCCGTCGCGTTGAAGGTATTGACCGCCGCGTACGCGGCAGACCCGAAGTTCCGGCAGCGATTCACCAGAGAGGCTCGGCTGGCCGCCCAGGTGCGCGGGCCGCACCTGGTGAAGATCCATTCGTTCGGCGAACTCGACGGCCGCCTGTACATCGATATGGAGCTCATCGAAGGCTCCGATGTGGCCGCGCTGCTGCGGCGTACGGGGCGGCTGGAGCCCGAGCGCGCGATCGAGATCGTCGTGCAGACGGCCACCGCGCTCGATATCGCGCATCGGGCGGGCTTGGTGCACCGCGACGTGAAGCCGTCCAACATCATGGTGACCCCCGGCGGCACCGCCTACCTGATCGACTTCGGCACCGCGCAGCGCAGCGACCAGCCCGCGATCACCGCCACCGGCAATGTGGTGGGCACGCTGGCCTACATGGCGCCGGAGCGGTTCGACGGGGCGGCGGTGCCCCAGTCCGATCAGTATTCCCTGGCCTGTGTGCTGTTCGAGTGCCTCACCGGACGAAGGCCGTTCGACGACGGCGACCCACCGCGCATGTTGCGCGCCCACTTGATGCAAACCCCTCCGCTCGCCTCCGCGCTCCATCCGGCCTTGCCACCCGCGCTGGACGCGGTGATCGCGCGCGGCATGGCGAAAGATCCCGCCCTGCGCTGGTCCAGCGCGGGGGAACTGGCATCGGCCGGGTACGCGGCCCTGATGGGCCAAGACGCCGCGACGGTCGAACTCGCGTCGTCGGTGCCGACCTTCGTGCTCCCGCCGCCGCGTGAGGTCGTCCGGACCGGCGTCGCGCCCGAAGCGTCAAAATCTTCCGGACCGCGTCTGGCCCTGGTGGCTTTCGCGGCGCTCGTCGCGCTGGCCGCCGGGTCGCTGTGGCTCGGGCGCCCGGACGCAGCCGAGGCGGGACCGGACACCGCACCCGTCCCGTCTCCGAAGCAGGAACCGTCCGCGCCGCCGCCGCACGTACCGGCCACGCGGGCGCCGGTGCCCATCTCGGCGCCCACCCTGGTCCTGCCCGGCGCTGGTCAGCCGTGCGACCCGGTGGTGGACGTGCACGACGTCACCGTGGACGGCCTCGTGCTGACCTGCGCTCCGTCGGCGGCGGACCGGTCGAGCTGGCTCCCGGCATCACCGGCCGCGGGCGGTGTCGCCGCGGGGAATGTCGACGAACCGAACCAGTCCGGACAACCCGCCTCCGACGACAAGCCCGACCGGGGCAAGCCCGATCACGCGAACCAGGGCAACGGCAACGGCAAGGACAAGCCGAAGGGCAAGGGCAAGCCGGGTAAGTAGGCGGGTCGTTGCCGGACTGTCGTCGAGCACACAGTGGTGCGTGACGCGGGGTGCGGTTACGCTCCGAAGGAGGCCACTTCTTCGGTATCGGCGCGGTGAGCTGCTGATTTCCGTCGACCGAGCGTGGGTGGAGGCCGGGTCGACCAGATGTCAACGGTGACTGGAGGTTCGCGATGGGGGAGGTGCGATTCGGGGGTTACCGGCTGGAGCGACTGCTCGGCAAGGGCGGCATGGGTCAGGTCTGGCTGGCCTACGACATGGTGGCGGCGCGGCGGGTGGCGTTGAAACTCCTGCCCGCCGAACTCGCGGCCGCGCCGGGATACCGCAAGCGATTCGAGCGTGAAGCCGAAGCCGTGGCCCAGTTACGCGACCCGCACGTGCCGCGCATCCACCGATTCGGCGAGATCGACGGCCGGCTCTATATCGACATGGAATTCGTCGAGGGCGCCGACCTGGCGGGCAAGCTGGTGGCCGCGGGGCCGATGTCACCGGCCGTGGCGGTCGGCGTCATCGGCCACGTCGCCGCCGCGCTCGATGTGGCGCACCGGGCCGGGCTGGTGCACCGCGACGTCAAGCCGTCGAACATCGTCGTCCACCCCAGCGGCTTCACCTACTTGATCGATTTCGGTATCGCGCACGGGCTCGGTCAGACGGCCGTGACCACCACCGGCATGGCGATCGGCACCCTCGCCTACATGGCCCCGGAGCGGTTCAGTGGAAAGGTGGACGGACGCGCCGACGTCTACTCGCTGGCGTGCGTACTCTACGAATGCCTCACCGGCTCCCGGCTCTACGGCGACACCGATCCCGCGCAGCAGATGCATGCCCACCTGATGGTGACGCCCCCACGAGCCGGTTCGGTGTGCGCCGCCGTCCCCGCCGCGCTGGACGCCGTCATCGCTCGCGGTCTGGCCAAGGAACCGAGCGAAAGATTTCCCACCGCAGGAGCATTCGCCGCAGCCGCGCGAGCCGCGATCGGCGCGTCTGCTCCGAAGCCGCAGGCCGTGCCGGCAACGCCGTACGGCTCGGATCGTCCGGCGGCGAAGCTGTCGGCCGGTGTGGATTCCGTGCCGCCCCCGGGGGTCGACCCGCACGGCGCCGCAGTCGATGATCCAGCGAACCCCGCTGCTCAGGAACGCGTTTCGCCGCGAACGGACTCGGAAGCCGCTGTGGCCGACGAGTCCCCATCCGCATCCGCGGGTTCGGAACCATCACGGCGAACGCCTGACCCGACAAAAATCCTGCCGAACCCCGCCCCTACGCCGACCCTTGTGGCCACGAAGCTCGACTGGTCGACGGTCACGCCCAATCCTCTGCCGTATCGGCATGTTTCGAGTCCGGGCTCAGCGACGCAGGGATACGGCGGTGTACAGCGCCCGCCTGCGGCCACCGGCTATCCCATTGCAGGACAGCCGTATCCGGCCGACCGGCGGTGGTACCAGAACGGGCCGTACCCCGCCGGACCGGCCCGGGGCGGACAACCGGGTTGGCCGGAACGATTGCTCGCTCGCGTGATTCCCCCGAAGCCTCGTCCGGCCGCGCCGCAGTATCGTGTGCCGGCGCGAAAGGTCTTCCCTGCGGTCCAGCGTCCGGGCCCGCCCGTCGTACAGCATCGCCCGGGCGTCCCGGTCCCGCGTCGGCGGCCGCGCCGCCGCCGGAGTCTCTTGTCGAAGTTGATCGGCGCGCTGATCGTGGTATTCCTCGCGCCGTTCGCGTTCGCGGCGGGCTGCGTCGCGTTGATCGCGTCAGGAACCAGGACCGGCGACTCCGGCGCGCCAGCGCCCACTTTGCCGCCCTCGGCGGTGGCGGTGGAGAATCCCGGGCCACCCGGGGACGACCGTGCGTCCGATCCGGCCGCCGTGGCGCCGGTGGGCAGTCCCGTGCGCGACGGGAAATTCGAATTCGTCGTGACGAAGGTCGACGCGGGCGTGGCACGAATCGGATTGCAGCGAGCCGCGGGCTCGTTCCTGATCGTCACGCTGGCCGTTCGGAATATCTCCGACGAAACGAAGTGGTTCCTGCCGATGGGCCAACGCCTCTTGGACGCGCAGAACACGCCCTTCGACCACAACGCCACCGCCACCATGTGGCAGAACACCCAACAGCGCCTCGGTTACTCCTTCGAACTGCGCCCCGGGCAATCCGCCACCACCCAGCTCGTGTTCGACCTGCCCCGAGCGGCGACCCCCGACCACTTGGAACTGCACGACTTCGTGCTCTCCGGCGGCGTGCGCGTCCACATCGCCTGAACGACTCCGCGCAGCGGCATCGAATGGTCATTTACGCCCGCGCTCGTTGATTCGTCCGGCCTCAGCGGGTCACCACCGCGCTGCGCCGTTGAACCGACCCGCGGTGAACCACCGATCCGGGAAGGTTACCGAGCGCCCTCCGGAGCGGCAGTGGGCTCAGGTCGGTCGGAGACGGCTGGGATGACGGCGGAGAGCGCGCCGAGCACGGCTGTGCGGCCGATTTGCAGCGCCCTGGCGAGCAGTGTGGTGTCGCGGGCGGCGCTGTCGACGTCCGGAGAGCCGAGGGGCGGGTGGATCTGCAGGACGGAGTTGCCCAGTTCGGCGAGTGCCCGATCCTCGAGGTCTTGCTGCCGCGGGCGTTCGAGCCAGGCCCGGTACGCGCCGGGGGCTACGGCGCGCAGATAGCCGCCGCCGATGATCTGGTGCAGGCGCGACGCGGGCGGGCGCTTCTCGTCCGCCCTCCGGGTACGCAGGACCAAAGCATGGGTGGCGCCCGCGCGGACCGCGGTGCGAATCGGCACTGTCTCGGAGAGACCGCCGTCGAAGTACGCCGAACTGCCGAGGGCGACCGGGGGCCCGGCCAGGATGGGCAGGCCCGCCGACGCGCGCAACGCACGCATGAGCGTCCGCTTGTCGGTGATGTGCGGGTGCAGATCGACCGCCTGGCCCGTCCGGATATCGGTGGCGATCGGATGGAAGGTCGTGGAGTTGGCCAGGATGGCGGCGAAATCCATCGGTTCGACGCCGTCGTAGACCTGGTGCACGAGGTACCGCAGATCGAACGCCGGACGTCCGCGCAGGAGCCTGGCCGGGTCGACGGCGCGGCGCATGATCTCCGGATCGGTCCAGGAGCGCATGCCGGGGATCGCGCGCCCACACAGCAGCCAGGCGCCGTTGATCGCGCCCGCCGATGTGCCGTACACGGCGTCGAACACCCCGGCGAGCCCGAGTTCCTCCAGCGCGGACACCATGCCGCTGGAGTACACGCCCCGGCTGCCGCCACCCTCCACCACCAGCACCAGGCGGTGACCGTCGGCGCGGCCCGTGGCGCGCCGCGCGCGGATCACCTCCGCGACGGGCGATGGGCTTGTCGAGCTGGTCACCGGATCACGATACGACACCTCGGTGTGCGGATCGGGTCCAGTGGAGGCAGCTCGCGTAACGACGGAGGGACCGCCGAGTGAACGCCGGAGTGGGCGCGGGAC
>NZ_JBHVDM010000151.1:0-9400 GCF_042802775.1 Nocardia sp. NPDC057455
GCCCGCTACCGGCCGGATTCGCCGATGCGACCGGTGCTCACTCGGCCCGTTTGCGCGCGATGATCTGAATGCCGGGCTCGCCCGGGATGCGGCGCACCGTCGCGTCGGTGACCGGGAGATCGGTCACGAGTTCGCGGCCGTCCTCCAGATCGAGGCCGTAGCCTGCGATGTAGGTGCGGAAGAACGGCAGGCAGGCCCGCGCCATCGGCTGCGGCAGCTTCCAGCGGTCCACGAAGGTCCGCGCGTCCTCGAAGGTGCAGCCCCGATCGGCCTCGATCACCAGCAGCAGCCCGCCTGGCCGCAGCACCCGGATCATCTCCGCGAGCCCCTTGCGCTGATTCGGCCAGTGCTTGATCGAACCGGAGCTGATCACCGCGTCGTAGGCCGCGTCGGGGAACGGCAGATCCATCGCCGATCCCTCCCGGAACTGGATGCGGCTGCCCAGCGCCGCGCCGCGCTTGCGGGCCCTGCGCACCTGTTGTGGGGAGAGGTCGATGCCGGTCAGCTGCAGCGTGGTTCCGGCGGTGGCCAGGCCGACCGCGAGTTGCCCTCCGCCGCAACCGACATCGAGCACCTGCGCGCCCTGGTCGAGCTGGGCGACGATGTCGTCGAACAGAGTGGGGGTCATCTCCCGCACGGCATCGGAGATGAAGTTGTCGTAGAACCACGAGTCGATCGGGTTGTAGCGCTTGGTCTTGTCCAACAGGACGGTCATGGCGTGCTCCTAAACGCGAGTCGCGAACTTGATCTTGCGGCCGATGGTGTGCGGTTGTTGCTGGGCGATGATCGTTTCCTGGACGCGCTCGCGGCTGCTGCGCACGATCTCCATCGCCTCCTTCACCGCGACGTCGATGTCCATCACGGTGGGGATGTCGAGCATCGAGACGATGGACTCCAGGCGTTGTTCCGGGGTGCCGCGTACCGTCACGACCGGCTGCCCGAGCTCGCTGATCGCGTGCAGCAATTGCTGATCGGAAATGGCGCGATAGCGCTCGTCGACCGGCCGGTGGCCGTCGGGGTCCATCGGCACCTCCACCGGAAGGTGGAAGAAGATGTCGTAGTTCTGCCGGGCGCGCTGCCGGGCCATGTCGCCGTAGGCGTTGAGGTAGCGACGGTAGAACGGCCGGCCGGGCAGCGTGATGGTGTTCTTGACGGCTTTGTGCCATCGGCTCGATCCCGGGTTGGGACCGGTGACCAGCCGCGTGGTGCCGTAGACCCACTCGTTGAGCACCGAGCCGTCGGCGATGAAACCGCCTTGGGCGTCGAGGATCGCCTCGGCCTGGATGCGTAGCTCCAGCCGGCGGAAGCCGAGCGCCATCAATTCGGTGGTGCTCAAATCCTGAAAGCGCATGCCCGGGTAGAGCTCGGTGACCACCTCGCGGGCGGATGAGGCGTCCACCCGGGGAATGCCGGTCAGCAGGGACAGCGCCGTGGAGGTCGTGGTCTTTCCGGTCGAATACGTTCCGGAGATGACGATGCGTCGATAGTTGTTTCCCGACATGGGAATGCCTTTCCGATCGTTCGGGGATGCGTGGGGTCAGGCCGGCAGCCGGTGCGCGAGGTCGTATCGGATCTCGCAGCCCGCGAAGTCCGATGCCCAGCTGGAGATGCGCCAGTCGCCGCCGCCGAAGGCGAGGATCATCGAGCGCACCATGTGTGTGGTCGCGGTGCCCGAGGTTCGCGGCGCCGGGGGAGCGGACGCGCGCGCGGTCATCCGGCGCATCCACAGCGTCTCGCTGTCTTTGCGAGCGATGTTGTCCAGCTCGTAGAGCACGACCTGGGACAGTTGCGCCAGGATCACCGTCGCGTCGACCAGCGTCACCGAAGGCTGGTAGGCGTCGGCCACCCCGTACCAAGGGCCTGCCGAATCCGATTCCGTCAGAACGAAATCGGCGTCTGCGCGGCTGCCGCCGTCGGAGACGACGACGTTGCGCAGATACTGCCCGCGGGCGTACACCCCGCCGTGGAAGTATCCCCGACCGCTCTCCGGCACGGTGCTGGGTGCGGCCTGCGAGAGTCGCGGCGGCGCGGGCAGCGCTACGGTGGCCTCCAGGCTCATGCCGCCGCCCAGCGCTCCGGTGATGCTGATCGTGTTCTCTTCCACCGCGACGACCGTCGCGCTGATCGGGAACTCCTCCAGCGACTCCGTCGCGATGGTTCCGCTGCTGAACTGGACGAACGGCACCCAGCACGACCGGATTTCGCTGTCGGTGAGCCCGAAGCACGAACGCAGGATCACCTCGAGCAGCCGGTAGCCGAAGATCGAGCAGTCGATGCTGCTGACGTGCGGCACCAGCACGCGGGTGCTCTTGCGCGACCAGTCCAGCGGATAGTGCACTCCGGCCCTCGCCGTCAGCCGCGGACGGTCCTGCGCGTCGCGGCCGATGGCGATGTCGAAGATGCGGTGCGTGATTCGTTTGTACCCCTCCCCGAAGAACCGCCCGTCCCGGTGACCCAGCACGGTGTCGATATCGGCGTAGGCGATCAGCTCGGTGGACATGTCGGTTCCTTTCATGCCGCGGCCTGCGCGTCGGCGGTCTCGGCGAACTGGCTGACCACCTTGGCGCCGATGCCGCGCAAGGACAGGCCCCTGCTGAGTTCGAGTGCGGAGATCTTGACGTCGAGCTCTTTCTCGGTACGGGCCCCGAATTCCATCGCCATCAGCGAGTCCATGCCGAGGTCGGTGACCGGCTCGTCGATGTTGACGGTGTCGGTGTCCACGCCGAGCACCACCGCGAGCTGATCGGCGAGGCGCTGGGCGACGAAGTCGGCGCGCTGTTCGACGGGCAGCGTGAGGATCTCGGTGCGCAGGGTGCCGCCGGCCTCGCCGCCGACCCCGATGTCGGTGAGCAACTGACGGAAACGGCGGGTGTCGGTGGACGGCCGCGCCACCCGCGACCACACCGTCCAGTCGATATCGGCCACCGCGACCTGAGCGCTGTCGAGTGCCAGGCATTCGCGCAGCAGGGCGGTGGCGCGGTCCATGTCGATGGGCAGGAAGCCGATCGACTTCACGTAGTCCACCAGGGCCTCGGTCTTGTCGGCCATGCCGCCGCCGCTCATGAAGCCCCAGTTCACCGCCAGCGCCGCGGCGCCGCGGGCACGCCGGTCGGCCGCGAGCGCGTCCAAGGCGGCGTTGGCGGCGGCGTAGCCGACCTGTGGGGTGATGCAGCCCAGCGCGCTGATCGAGGAGTACAGCACGAACATGTCCAGTTCGATCCCCGCCGCCTCGACCGCCCGGTCCAGATGCTGGGCGCCACGCACTTTGGCGAACAGTTCGTCGAGCGACTCGCGCGTGATCTGCGGGATGGGCAGGTTGTTCACCACCCCGGCGGCGTGGAAGATCCCGCGCAGCGGTGCGACGGACCGGATGCGGCCCACCAGCGCGGCCGTGGCGGCGTAGTCGGCGATGTCCACGCGTTCCTCGATCACCGCCACGCCCGCCGCCGTGAAGGCCGCGACCTGATGCTCGGCTTGCGGGGTGGACGCGCCGCTGCGGCCGACCAGCACCAGTTTGCGTGCGCCTTCGGCGACCAGCCAGCGGGCGGTGGCCAGTCCGAACCCACCGAAACCGCCGGTCACCAGGTAGCAGCCGTCCGGGTCGATGCGCGGGTGAGCGAGCCTGGGGCGCACCATCGGCTGTTCTTCGCGCAGGTCCAGCACAACCCGGCCGATCTGGTCGGATCGGGCGACGGACTCGAAAGCCGCGGCCAGCTCCGACACCGGATAGGCCGTGTAGGGGAGGTACCGGTATGCGCCCGACCGCAATGCCGCGTGGCTGGCCCGCATCGGCGTGCGCAGCAGTTCCGGGTCGTGGGCCAGCGCGCGGTCCATGTCGACGGAGAAGAACGTGAGGTTGCGGTCGAAGGGGCCGAGATCGATGACGCCGCCGGTGTAGATGTCGGCCTTGCCGATGTCGACCACTCGGCCGAATTCCGCGGCCACGCGGAAGTTCTGGTGCAGGATCTCGCCGGGAGCCGAACTGTAGACGACGTCGACGCCGCGTCCGCCGGTCAGCTCGGCGATCGCGTCGACGAAGTCGGCCGATCGCGACTCGAGTACGTGCTGCGCGCCGAGCCGGCGCACCTGCGCACGCCGCTCGGGCGTGCCCGCCGTCGCGATCACCGTCGCTCCGATGTCCAGCGCGACCTGCACCGCGGCCATGCCCATGCCGCCCGCCGCACCGTGCACGAGCACCGTCTCACCCGGCCGCAGCCGAGCCAGTGTCCGCAGCCCGAATTCGGCGGTGAGGAACGGCAATCCGGATCCGCAGGTCAGCGGGTCGTAGGCCTCTCCGGGCAGCAGTTGGTGCGGCAGTGTCGCGCCCGCGTCTACGGGCATGGTCACGTATTTGCGGAGGATATCCCTGGCGCACACCATCATCCGGTCACCGACCGCGACGTCGGTGACGCCGGGCCCGACGCGCTCGACCACGCCGGAGCCCTCCATGCCGACCGTCGTGCCGAAATAGGTGCCCGCGAGTTCTCTTTCGGTGAGCACGCCGATGACTTTCATCGCGTCCTTGTAGTTGAGCCCGGCCGTCTCCATCCGGACCTCGATCTCACCCGGACCGGGCGCGACCCGGTCGGTTTCGCGCAACGCCAGATCGGACATCAACCGGGACTTCGGAATCTCCGCCACGAAAGAGGCTTCCGGGTCCGACAGCGGGACGGCACGGTTGCGTTCGTCGAGGTACGTGCCGAAGTTCCGGTCCAGTCGCACCGCCCAGTGGTCGTCTCCCCGCAGGCCGATCTCGTCGAGCACGTCCTCGGCGAGAACGAGGTCGGTCGGCGGGGTGGTGGCCTGTGGTGCCACGTCGACCAGCCGCCATCCCGCGGCGGGTTGTTCGTTGAGCAGAGCGCGTCGCGCGCCCACCAGCGCGCCGTGCGACACCTGTACGGCGGTGTCGGCGGGGGTGCACAGCGCGTTCTCGGTGACGACGACGCTGTGGACGCGGACCTGGGGCGCGTCGGCGAGCAGATGCTCGATGGCATTCGCCACGCGCGCGAGCCAGTAGACGTTGCGCGCCCCGTCGAACGCGGCGCCGAACACGCTGATCACCCGGATTCGTTCGGCGATCGGGACGCCGTCGGGTGAGCGCAACGCCAGCCGCAGGCGCTCGTCGTTGTCGTCGGCGTCCGCGTCGGCGAGCACGACGGTGACGTCGGTCCGCTCGCCCAGCAGGGCGGCCGCGCGATCGGCGGCGTCGGCGCCGACACAGACGGCGATCACGGCCTCCGCTTCGGCGGGACGCTCACCCGCCGGGGCCGCGACGACCTCCCAGATGGGCTGGTAGAACACGCGTTCCAGCTGGTGTGTGACGTCGACAGCCGCGCTGACCGGACGGAACTCGACGCCGAGCAGCCGCATGGCCACCTCGCCGTGTTCGCCGACGATGGCGATATCGGCGCGCAGCGGGTGCACGCCGCGGCGGGTCACCACGACCCGCGGTCGCTCCGGGAGCGCGCCGAGCAGACGCACCCCGGCGATGGCGGCAGGCACGATCGCTACGTCGCTATCGGAGTCCGCGGCCAGCGCGGCGACGCACTGCAACGCGGCGTCGACCACTGCCGGGTGGGCCAGGTGCCGGATCGGCGTGGCCGACTCGACCGGTGCGAGCGAGGCGACCACCGCGTCCGCGCCGACGACGGCAGAGACGATGCGCTGGAAGGCCGGCCCGTAGTCCAGCCCGCGAGCGGCCAGCCCACGATAGAGATCCGGGCCCGCGACCGCGGCGGCGTGCTCAGGGGCGTCGACGTCCACCACGGCGGCGCTGAAGTCGGCCTCGATGAGCCTGCCGTGGGCGTTGAGCGTCCAGGTGGTGGCGGTGGCCGAGCGCGAGTGGATCTGGAAGCGTTTGGTCGACTCCTCGACGCTCACCCGCAGTACCGGGATGTCGTGCTCGTCGATCACCAGCGGCGCGACGAACTCCACCGATTCCAGGCCGACGCTAGCGCGTCCGGTGCGTTCGACGGCGGCGCTGAGCGCGGCGTCGAGGTAGGCGGCGCCGGGCAGCACGACATATCCGTCCACGACGTGGTCGCGCAGCCAGGGCAGCCGCGACACCGAGAGCTGGACCTCCCATTCCGAGCTCGCCGCCGTGGTGGGATCACCGAGCAGGGCATAGCCCTCCGGCGTGCCGAGACGATCGAGCAGGGTGACCGGCTCGTCGTGCCACACCCGCTTGCGCTGCCAGGGGTAGGCGGGCAGATCCAGGTGCTCGACGATCGAGTCCGGCCGACCGGGCACGGCCGAACCGTCCAGCGAGCCCGCGACATACAGATCCGCGACGGCGCGCAGCACGTTGTTGCGGTCGCGCAAGTCGCGCGAGAGCGTGGTCACCGAGGCGCCGATCGCTCCGCGATGGATCAGCATCTCGCGGATGTTGCCGCTGAGCACCGGGTGCGGGCCCACCTCGAGGAAGACCCGGTGGCCCGCGTCGACCAGTGCGCCGATGGCGTCGGCGAACCGGACCGGCTCCCGGACGTTGCGGCACCAGTAGTCCGCGCCCCAGTCCGTGCCCGCGATCTCGGTGGCGGTCACGGTGGAATACGTGGTGAGTTTCGCGTCCCGCGGGGCGAGCTGGCTCAGCGCGTCGCGCAGGTCGTCGAGGATCGGGTCCATCAGATGGCTGTGGTACGGCACTTCGACTCGCAGGCTGCGCGCGAACGTGCCGGTGGCCGACAGGGTGTCGCGCAGCAGTTCCAGGTCCTGGCTGTCGCCGGCGAGGGTGACCGCGCCGGGGCTGTTCACCGCGGCGATCGAGATGCTGTCGGTGCGGGCGAGCAACTCCCGCGCCTCGCGTTCGGACATGCCGAGAGCCAGCATGCCTCCGGTGCCCGCGGTGGTCGCCTGCAGCCGGGCGCGGTGGTAGCTGACGGTGAGCGCGTCGCGCAGCGACAGCGCGCCGGAGACGTACGCGGCGGTGACCTCCCCGACGCTGTGCCCGACCACCACCGCGGGATACACGCCGTACTCGGCCAGTTCGGCGGTCAGCGCCGCCTGCAGCACGAAGTTTGCCGGCTGGGCGAACGCGGTGCGCATGATCCGCGAGTCGGCCTCGTCGGCGAGCATCTCGTCCAGGATCGACCAGCCCGCGATCGAGATGAACTCACGGTCGATCTCCCTGGCCACCTTCGCGAACGTGCTGTCGGTGGTGAGCAGCTCACGGCCCATGCCCCACCACTGCGGCCCCATTCCGCTGAAGACGAAGACGGGCTCCACCTCGCCGTCGCCGATGACCCGCGACGGCGCGCGGCCCTCGCCCGCGGCGAAGGCACGCAACTGGGTGCGCAGATCGTCGGCGTCGTCGTAGGCGAAGCCGACCCGCAAGGGGTGGTGGGCGCGCCGAGTCCAGGCCGCCGCGGTCACCGCGTCGGCGGGATGGTGCTCGAGCGCGTGGGCGAGTTCGCCGGCGAGCGCCCGCACCGCGGTCTCGTGTCGGCCGGAGATCGGCAGCACCTTCGGCACCGGGCGTTCGTCGTCGGCCCGCGCGGTCCGCGGCGGCGCTTCGGCGAGGATGACGTGGGCGTTGGTGCCGCCGTAGCCGAAGCCGTTGACCGCGACCACACCCTTGCCCGGCTCCGCGGGCAGCGGTTCGGGACGCAGCGGGACCCGTAGTCGTAGCTCGTCGAACTTGATCTCCGGATTCGGTGTGGTCAAGTCGAATTGGGGAGCGACGGTGCGGTGGTGCAGGGTGAGCGCGGCCTTGATCAGGCTCGCGACCCCGGCAGCGGCTTCGGTGTGCCCGAAGTTGTTCTTCACCGAACCGACCGGCACCGGTTCGCCACGGCCGTCCACCGCGCCGTACACCGCGCCCAGCGCCGACATCTCGAGCGGGTCGCCGACCGCGGTGCCGGTGCCGTGCGCCTCGAGGTAGCTCACCTCGTGCGCGGCGACGCCGGCGTCGTCGCGCACCTGGCGGGCCAACTGTTCCTGCGCAACGGGATTGGGCACCGGGATGGCCATGGTGCGGCCGTCCTGGTTCACGCCGGTCGCGCGGATGACAGCGTAGACACGGTCGTTGTCGCGCTGCGCCACATCGAGCGGCTTGAGCAGCACCGCGCCCGCGCCCTCGGCGCGGCCGTATCCGTCGGCGGCGGCGTCGAAGGTCTTGCAGCGCCCGTCGACCGAAAGGAACCGGCCCTTGCACATCGAGATGAACGTCTCCGGCTGCAGCATCGCGTTCGCCCCGCCGGCCAGTGCGATCTCGCATTCGCCGTTGGCGATCGCCTGCACCGCGAGATGCGTGGCCACCAGCGACGACGAGCACGCGGTGTCGACGGTCAGGCTGGGGCCGTGCAGGTCGAGCAGATAGGAGATGCGGTTGGACAGCAAGGTGTGCGAGGCGCTCATCGCGGTGTGGCTGGTGATCGCCGAGCGGACCAGCGGACCGCTGCGTCCGAGCACGTTGTCCAGGATGAAGCCGCCGACGTACACGCCGACGCGGTGGCCGGAGACCCGGCCCGCCATGCCCGCGTCGTCGAGCGCCTCCCACGTCACCTCCAGCAGCAGCCGCTGCTGCGGGTCGAGGATGGCGGCCTCCTTCTGGGCGATGCCGAAGAAGTCGGCGTCGAAATCCCACAGCGGTTGGGTGAGAAATCCGCCGCGCCGGGTGTACATACGCCCCGGCGCGTCCGGATCCGGGTCGTAGTACTTTTCGATACTCCAGCGGTCCGCTGGAATGTCGACGATCCCGTCGCCTTTGTCGAGCAGAAAATCCCAATAACTCTTCGGGTCGAATACACCGCCTGGAAACCGGCAGCCGATACCCACTATTGCAATGTCGACCATTATTTCTCCTGGCCTGAAATGCGGGTCCATGCTGAGCCCCCCGACCGCAGCAGCACAAATATCTGACGAGCTTCTTCGCTCGAATAGTCATGCTATTGCGCATGCCGCTCGAGCGTCAATTGTTCTGCGTTACAGCTTTTTCAATTTACGCAACGTCGCCACCAGTGGCGCGTTGGAAAGCATCCCGCGCGTGAGGTGCGGATGAATTGCGCTGAGATTCATGAGCACGGCGTAGCGCAGACCGTGGTCGCGCCAGTCCGCGAGCTGCTCGACGATCTCGTCGGGCGTCCCGGCCAGGCAGAACTCCCGCACCAGCGACGCCGGGACCTTCTCGATGTAGTCCAGCACGGTGCGCTCGTCGAGCGTCTGCGGCAGGTAGTCCTGCAGGCCGGTGAAGTCCTCGCCCAGCGGGTGGGTAGCGCCGTGCCTGGTCCACATCTCGCCGGGGGCACACAGGGTCAGCGCCCGCGCGCCGACACTCTCGACCAGAGCGTCCACCTCCGCGGGACGCGCTGCGGTGAGCACGCTGAACACGGCGGCGGGCGCGACCGACAACGGGTCGCGACCCGCGTCGGAGGCCGCGGCGCGGACCTGCTCGAGGCGGTGC
>NZ_JBHVDM010000152.1:0-9370 GCF_042802775.1 Nocardia sp. NPDC057455
CACCTGCCGGGCGCCGACCGGGTCGGTGCGACGGATCAGGCGGCGGCCGGCTCACTGACCGGTTCCGGCTGCGCGGCAGCAGGTTTCGGCATGCGGGCGGCCACGCCGAGCACACCGGCGAGTACCGCGACCGCGGCCGTCACGTACCACCCGCGCCGGAACGCGTCGAGTGTCGCTTCCGGACCGGTGGGTGAGCCGAGCACCGCGACCAGGACCGCGACCCCGACCGCGAGACCGATCTGGCGCGCCATGCTCAACACGGCCGACCCGGTCGCGAACCGCTGCGGCGGCAGTCCGCTGGTACCCGCAGCGAAGGCGGTCGGCAGGGTGAGGCCGACGCCGATGCCGCTGACCACCATTCCGCCGAGCATGCCGCCCACGTAGTCGGGCGTGAGGGTGATCGCGCGCGCCCACCACAGCATGCCCGCACCGAAGACGATCCCGCCCGCGGCGATGACCGGTCCGGCCCCGATCCGACCGATCAACCGCCCTGCCAGGACGGCGATCACCGGCACCATCAGCGGGCCCGGCGCGACGGCCAGACCGGTGCGCATCGCCGACCAGCCCCACACGGTCTGCGCCCACAGCACCGCCGAGAGCAGCATCGCGCCGAAGGCGACGTTGAAGAAGACGGCGTTGCCGGTCATCCAGGCGAAGTTGGGTGCGCGCAGCAGCGCCGGATCCACCACCGGGCTGTGGTGGCGGGCCGAGGAGACGACGAACGCCACCGCCAGGACCGCCGCCACCGCGAACGCACTCAGCACGCCGGCCGAGGCCCACCCCCAGTCCTCGCCCTTCACCAGTCCGAACACCAGTCCGGCGATCGCGCCGGCAAACAGTGCCGCACCGAACAGGTCGGGCATCCGTCCGCCGTCGCCCTCGGGATCGGGCAGCATCCGCACGCCGACCACCACGGCGACCAGACCGAACGGCACGTTCACCAGAAACACCCAGCGCCAGCCGAATTCGACGAGCAGGCCGCCCAGCACCGGCCCGAGCGCCGCGCCGAGTCCGCCGAAGGCCACCCACAGCCGTACCGCGGCGGCGCGGCGTTGCGGAGGGGAGGCCGCGAGCACCAAGCCGAGCGAGGCCGGCGTCAACAGCGCGCCGCCGACGGCTTGCAGGATGCGGAAGAACACCAGCGATCCGACGTCCCATGCGGTCGCGCACAGTGCCGACCCGGCGACGAACACCACCAATCCCAGCAGGAACGTGGTTCGAATGCTGCGGCGGTCACCGAGTCGTCCGGCCGGGACCAGCAGTGCGGCGAACACGATCGCATAGGCGTTGAGGACCCAGGACAGCCCGGAGATCCGCGCTCCGCCGAGATCGGCGGACATGTCCGGCAGGGCGACGTTGACGATGAACAGATCAAGGCTCGACAGCAGCACGCCGATCGAGACGACGGTGAGCACGACCCGGAAGTCGGCGGCAGCCCGGTTCGGCGCCGTGGCAGGGGAAGTCACGATCATCTCCGTTTCAGCCGAGCACGCGGCGGGTCTGGCGGGCCGAGGCGAGCAGCAGACCACTCCGGTCCCAGATCGAGGTGTCGTCCACCGACCAACCGCCGGCGGTCGAGGCGTTCACCGTGCGAACCAGCACCGGCAGGCCGCCGGTGGGCAAGTCGTGGAAATGCATCGATAGCGCGACGGTGGGAATCGCGACCGGCACGCGCAGCGTGGGGAAGACGGCGGGCGGCAAGGCGTCGGCGAGGATGGCGAGGGCCGCCGCGTCGGCGGGCGCCTCGGGGACGAGTGAAATCCACGCGCACATCATCGGTTCGTCCGCGCCGGTGAGCGGCAACGGTCCCGCCACGGGACGGATGTCGAAATGAGCTGCTGCCGGCACGATTTCGGGTGGGAGGGCGAACGGCGCACAGGATTCGGGATCGGGCACCGACGGTGCCGGTGCGCCCGCGTAGGCCGCGATGCCCGATTCCATGGTGCGACCGAGCGTGACGGACGCCGCCGCGACCGGTTTGCCGCCCTGCTCGGCGTGCACATCCAGCACAACGGTGCTGCGGCCGACCGTGTGCTCGGTCGCGCGGAAGGTCAGCGCCTCTTCGGTGGGGCGACCCAAGAACCGGAGGTCGACGGCCCGCACCGGCATCGGTTCGGTGGCCGCGGCGCGAGCCACGTCGACCAGCAGTGCCGCGATCACGCCGCCGTGCGGTCCGGTCCAGCCCCGCCAGGACCGGTCGACCCGCGCCTGCCACCGGCCCGCGCCGGCCTCGGTGAGCGCGAACTCCTCGGCGAGCGTCCACGAAGTGAGTTGCTTCATGCAACGCACCATAGGGTAGTGAGTTCTATCAAGCAACTGACTATGCTGGCGACTATGCGCAGGACGAGCTTCGAGGATATGAACTGCTCGCTGGCTCAGTGCCTCGAGGTGGTGGGAGAATGGTGGACTCTGCTGATCGTGCGCGACGCCCTGTTCGGCGTGACGCGCTTCGACGACTTCCGCGACCGACTCGGCATCGCCCGCAACGTTCTCACCCAGCGTCTCGAGCATCTGGTCGAGCACGGCGTGCTGACCAGGGAGCCCTACCAGGACAACCCGGTTCGCTACGACTACCGGCTCACCACGAAAGGCCGCTCGCTGTGGCTGGTCGTCATCGCGATGCGGCAGTGGGGAGACGAATGGGCCGCGCCGGACGGCCCGCCGGTCCAGACGACGCACGCGGCGTGCGGCAACCTCGCGACCGTCGAGCCGGTGTGCTCGGAGTGCGGAGAGCACGTCGCGCCGCGCGACCTGCGTCCCGTTCTCGGCCCCGGCGCCAAGGACCCTTCCTTCCTACCCGCAGGTTGAGGCGGGCGCAGCCGCCCGTTCCGCGTTCGCCCGGATGCAGCGATAGGCTGCGGCGGTGGCGGACGGGCGAGTGCGGCAGTTGATCGACACGGTGGCATGGGTGCGCATCCAGGACGGACGGATCCTGTGTGCCAGACCGCGTGGCAAGGATGTCTTCTACATCCCGGGCGGCAAGCGCGAAGGCGGCGAGACCGATCTGCAGACGCTGCTGCGCGAGATCGAGGAAGAACTCACCGTCGCACTGCTGCCGGAGACCGCCGCGCACGTCGGCACCTATGAGGCGCCGCACGGTCCGGTGGACGGGGCGGTGGTGCGGATGAGTTGCTACACCGCGGATTACCGCGGAACGCTCGCCGCGAGCAGTGAGATCGAAGAAGTCGCGTGGTTCGCCTATGCCGACCGCGCCCTCGTCCCTCCGGTCGACCAGTTGTTGTTCGACGATCTGGTGCACGCGGGCCTGCTACGGTGAATCGCGGGCCGAACAGCGCTACCGTCGGCGGTATGTCGTGGCTTGGGGCACTCCTGCGTTACGCCACCTACGCGCTCTGGGCGCTCCCGCTGGCGGTGCGGCGGATTCCGACCCGGTTGCGTGTGCCGCGGCGAATGCTCGGCGAATCCGTTCTGCCGCACGAGTTCTCCGCCACCCGGTCGGTCTCGCACTCGGTGCTCAGCGGCGCGGTCGGCCTGACGGCCTGGTTTCTGGCGTTCCTGGCGATCATCGCCGCTTTCCGGGGGGTGCTGTTTCCGCTGGTCGCGAGCGACAATCTCGAAGGATCCTGGGGTGGGCCCACCTCGGCGGGCGCATGGGCGGTGCACGCGGCGCTCGGCATCGGACTGCTGCCGGTCTGGCTGCTGATCCTCGCCGGACTCGGCGCGTTCCAGTTGCGGCTCACCCGCGGTCTGCTCGGCCGGAACGGGCCGTGGTGGCCTGCTCCGGCCGCGGTAGCGCTGGCCGCGGGTGGCGCGTTGTTGTTCGTCGCTTGGCTGCGGCAGGTGTGAGGATCCGGGATACCCGCAGCCGCTCGCTCAGGTGGTGGCGTGTGCCCGTTGCGCCCGCTGAATGAGGTGTTCGACGAGGGTGAGCAAGACGTCCTTGCAGGATCCGCGGTCGCGCGCGTCGCAGAGCATGACGGGGGTGGCCGAGTCCAGGTCGAGGGCGTCGCGTACTTCGTCGTTGGTGTAGCGCGGTGCGCCGTCGAAGCAGTTGACGCCCACCATGAACGGCAGACCGCGGCGCTCGAAGAAATCCACGGACGCGAAAGAGTTGCCGAGCCTGCGGGTATCGGCCAGGACGACGGCGCCGAGTGCGCCGCGCGCCAGTTCGTCCCACAGGAACCAGAACCGGTCCTGGCCCGGTGTGCCGAACAGGTAGAGCACCAGTTCGCGGTCGATGGTGAGCCTGCCGAAGTCCAGCGCGACCGTGGTCGTGGACTTCTGCTCGACGCCCGACAGATCGTCGATGCCGGTGCTCACTTCGGTGATCAGCTCCTCGGTGCGCAGTGGCGCGACTTCGCTGATCGCCGAGACCATCGTGGTCTTGCCGACGCCGAACCCGCCGGCGACGAGGATCTTGACCGACGCGGCCAGTTGCGGTGTGCCGCTCGGGTCAAAGTTTTCGGATTCCATCCAGTACCGCTCGCAATATGTTGAGGTCATCGGGTCCGGCCTCCGTCGGAACGGGAGCGCGGAAGATCAGTTGCCCGTCGCCGATCAGATCACCGACGAGGATCTTCGTCACCGCAAGCGGCAAACGCAACTGTGCGGAGACTTCCGCGACGGTCTGCGAAACCCGGCACAGGCGAAGGATATCGGCGTACTCGGGTTCGCTGCGTCGCGGTGTGGGCGCGGAGGTGTCCGCGATCACGGTGGTGAGCATATCCAGTTCGGGCCCGGCGCCGCTGGTGCGCCCGCGCGTGACCGCGTAGGGACGCACCAGCGGGCCTGCCGCCTCGTCGAACCAGGGCTCACGCGGATGGGTCATGGCAGGGCTTACTCGACATGTCCGACGAGGTCTTGGCGCGGCGTCGTGGAAAGATAGCTGCCGACGCGCTGGACGGTCAGATTCATCTCATAGGCCACCATGCCGAGATTGGCCGACTCGGCGGCTTGCAGTGCCAGGCAGGCGTTGTCGCCCGCCGAGGTCACGAACAGCACCGCCCGATCGAGTTCGATGACCGCCTGCCGGACGCCGCCGCCGTCGAACCGGTTGCCCGCGCTGCGCGCCAGCCCGTAGAGCGCCGAGGACATCGCACCGAAGTGTTCGGCGTCCTCGCGGCTCATACCGCTGGAGCGGCCGAGTAGTAGCCCGTCGGTGGACAGCACCACCGCGTGGCGCACGCCGGCCAGCCGCTCGACGAGATCGTCGAGCAGCCAATTGAGATCACCTGCGGGAGAATCGGACACCCCTAGCCTTCCTGTTCGTCGTGGATGGTGGCGCGACGGCCCTGCCTGGTCCCGTTCTCGATGGCGGACATCAGATCACGGGCCTGCTCGGCGGAACGGGGAGGCTGCCCGGAGGCGGCCTGCTCCTGGGCCGACTGCGCCAATTGCGGTGCGAGGTTGGTCTGTCGGTTGCGCCGGGGCAGCGGCGGGCGGCCGTCGGAGCCCGGTTGCGTCGGCGCCTCGGTGTACGGGCGAGGGGCGTAGCGCGGAGCCGCGGCGGATTCGACCGGCAGGGTCGCGACCGACGACGCGGGGGTCTGCGCGGAGTTTCCCGGCTCTGTCACGATCGCGGGCGTGGTGACGAGCCTGCGGCGGCTGCCGGGATCGGTGAGCTCCGCCGGTGTCTGCGGTACGCCCGAATCGGCCGCGATGAGGGCGGACGGAACGAGCACGATGGCCTTGATGCCGCCGTAGTCGGAGTCCGACAGCCGCACCGCGATGCCGTGGCGCGTGGCCAGCTGGGCGACCACGAACAGGCCCAACCGGGAGTCGGCCGAAAGGGCCGCCACGCCGAAATCCGGTGGATTGCGCAGCGTCTCGTTCATCTTCGCGAGGTCGGCTTCGGACATGCCCATGCCCTGATCACCGATTTCGACCACGACACCTTTGCCGACCACGTTGCCGGTCACCTCGACACGCGACTGTGGCGGCGAGAAGGAGGTGGCGTTGTCCACCAGCTCGGCGAGCAGGTGGATGAGGTCGGCCACCGCCGTGCCGAGTACGTGTACTTCGGGCAGCCGGGTCACCCGCACCCGGGCGTAGTCGAGGGTCTCGCCGACGGCGCTGCGCACCAGGTCCATCAGCGGGACCGGGTTGCGCCACTGCCTGCCCGGCTTGCCACCGCCGAGGATGGTGAGGTTCTCGGCGTTGCGCCGCTCCCGGGTCGCGAGGTGATCGAGACGGAACAGGGTGTCGAGCAGGACCGGGTCTTCCTGGCGCTGCTCGGCCTCGTCGAGGATTTCCAGCTGCCGGTGCACCACGATCTGGCTGCGGTGCGCGATGTTCAGGAATACCGCCTTCACGCCCTCCCGGGTACGAGCCTCGGCCACCGCCGCGGAGACGGCGGCGGAATGGGCGTGCTGGAACGCTTTGGCCACCTGTCCGATCTCGTCGCTGCCGTAGTCCAGGTTCGGGGATTCGGCAGCGGGATCGACGACTTCGCCGTCGCGCAACCTGCGCATCATGTCGGGCAGCCGCTCGTCGGCCAGCGCGAGCGTTTCGCCCCGCAGCCGCTTCAACCTGCGAATGAGGCGGTTGGCCAGGACGACCGCGACGACGAGCACCAGAACGCCGACCACGAGCATGCCGCCACCCGTCACGGCGGATCTGGTCGCCGCCGCGGTGGCCTTGTCTTCGGCGGCCCGCTGGACATCCCTGTTGTAGACCGACCAGACGTCGAGCAACCCGTGACTGATCTCGGTGGCTGCGCGGTGCCAGTCGTCGGTGCTCAGCGGCAGTGGCGGCAAACTCGATTGCCGTGTTCCGGTCGGCGGGTTCGCCGCGGTGGCCATCGCGGCGTTGACGCGCTGGACGATGGCGTTCTCCATCGCGGTCAGGTGTTGCCAGGCCGTGCCGGTGGACAGCGCCTGCAGGCGGTCTTTGCTCGGACCGTCCAGTTCGGCGATGAGCATCGCGATTTCGGTGTGGTAGTAGCCCGTGAGTCGGGTGTACTCATCGATCGGGACGGGCGGGGGAGTGGCGCCGTTGACGTAGACCGCGCCGAGGGCGTCGCTGCGCGACATCGCCTCGCTCACATGGAACAAGCGGATGCCGGCGACGGTGCCTACGGCGATGTCGCTTTCCGGCGCGCTCCGCACGGTGGACTGGGCGCCTGCGGAAATCGGGTCGAGCAGCCGGTTGTAGAACATGTACGCGTCCGGGACCGGCAGTGCGCCCGCGTCGGCGGCGGAGCGCACCGTCGTCAGGTTCTGCGTCAGCATGACGACGTCGGCGTCCTTCTCGGTGATCTTCGAGTCGTCGACGTCGCGCAGGTTCGCCGAAGCCGTCAGCAGGTTGCGCACCGCGAGGTCTACGTGTGCGCGAGCGGCGCCGAGCGCGGGCCCGAGAGTTTCGTCGCCGGATAGCTGGGCGAGGGTGAGCTGACGTTCCTGCTGGGCCGCGGCCATGACGTCGCTGGTCACCGCGATGGCGTCCTGACTCGCCGCGGCCCAGTCCTTGGCCTTCGTTCCTTCGGCTACCAGGTAGCCCGCGGCGCCCATGCCGGCCAACAACAGAGTCAGACTCGGAATGAGCGCGATAGCCAGAATCCGGGTGCGGACCCCAAGCCTCGCTCTGAACATCGGCATAACGTAAACCACGACCCGGCGATTCGGACAGCCGGTCCCGGTGAGTGGGACTCGATTTGACTCGCCTCGGAAAACTGTGAGCTACCGGGAACCTCACCCGGGCCACACCTCGAACCACGAGGTATTCGGTGCCGAGGCGGCCACGGACGGTGCTGCGCACTCCGTCCGTGGTGGGTTCAAGACAGGTGATTTCGGGCGTAGATTGTGTGTATCTCAAAGTTACCCACAAGTAGGAGGCAACGATGCCCGCGCCGGAAGCCGAAGTATTCGACCGCCTCAGCGCGCTGGCCGCGATCGAGGCACCCGCGGACCGTCCGCGCAGGACGATCGCCGAGACGTTCACCGGGAACCCCCTGGGCGGTGTGCCGGTCGGCACCGCGGCCGATGTCGCCGCCGCCTTCGGCAAAGCCAGGGCCGCGCAGCAGCGCTGGGCGGCCCGTCCGGTGGCCGAACGCGCCGCCGTGCTGGATCGTTACCGCGCGCTGGTGGTGGAGCACCGCGAGTTCCTGATGGACGTGGTGCAAGCCGAGACCGGCAAGGCCCGCTGGGCGGCCCAAGAGGAAATCATGGGCCTGATGTTCGCGGCCCGCTATTTCGCCAAGATCGCCCCGAGCGTGCTGAACGCCCACCGGGTAGCGGGAGCCTTTCCCGTGCTCAACCGCGCCTCGGTCCGGTATCAGCCCAAAGGCGTGGTCGGAGTCATCGCCCCCTGGAACTACCCGCTGCTGCTGTCGATCGGTGATTCCATTCCGGCGCTCATCGCGGGCAACGCCGTGGTGGTCAAGCCCGACAGCCAGACTCCGTTCTCCACTCTGGCCGGCGCCGAGCTGCTCTACCGGGCGGGCCTGCCGCGCGAGCTGCTCGCGGTCGTCCCCGGCCCGGGCGGCGTGGTCGGCACCGCGATCGTCGAGGACTGTGACTACCTGATGTTCACCGGTTCCTCGGCGACCGGGCGCACCCTGGCCGAGCAGTGCGGCCGCAGGCTGATCGGCTTCTCCGCCGAACTCGGTGGCAAGAACCCGATGATCGTCGCCGCGGGCGCCGACCTGGACAAGGCCGCCAAGGCGGCCGTGCGCGCCTGCTTCTCCAATGCCGGGCAGTTGTGCATCTCCATCGAGCGGCTCTATGTCGAGCGGGAGGTCGCCGCGGCGTTCACCGAGAAGTTCGTCGCCGCCATCCGCGCCGCGAAACTCGGTGCCGCCTACGACTATTCGGCCGATATCGGCAGTCTCATCTCCGAAGCGCAACTGGAAACGGTGTCCAAGCACGTCGCCGACGCCACCTCGAAGGGAGCGAAGGTGCTCACCGGCGGCAAGGCCCGCCCGGACCTGGGTCCGCTGTTCTTCGAGCCGACCGTGCTCGGCGAGGTGACCGACGAGATGGAATGCGGTCGCAACGAAACCTTCGGCCCGCTGGTGTCGGTCTATCCGGTCGACAGCGTCGAGGAGGCGGTGCGCCTGGCCAACGACACCGACTACGGCCTCAACGCCTCGGTCTGGGCGGCGAGCAAGTCCGAAGGCGAGCGGATCGCGGCGCGGCTGCACGCGGGCACGGTCTGTGTGGACGAGGGTTACGCGCCGGCGTGGGGCACCACCGGTGCCCCGATGGGCGGAATGGGTATCTCCGGGGTGGGCCGCAGGCACGGGCCGGACGGTCTGCTCAAGTTCACCGAACCGCAGTCGATCGTGGTCACCCGCTTCATGAATCTCGATGCGCCGAAGCTGTTCCCGAAGGACAAGTGGCAGCCGTTCCTGATGACCGTGGCGCGCAGCCTGCGTTTCCTGCCCGGGCGCTGAAACACGAGTCCGCCCGGG
>NZ_JBHVDM010000153.1:0-8949 GCF_042802775.1 Nocardia sp. NPDC057455
TTCGAGCGACCGAGACTCGCGACTACGTCGCATGCGCTTCGGCCACTCGAACGCGAGACGGGCCGCGAACGGCGCTCGTAAGACTCGCGCTCGGTGGGTTGGCGGGGGGCGATGGACGGGCATTTGTGGTTGGGCGGAGCAGCGCTGGAGGGTCGCGGCTCGGCCGAGTCGGGTGGGTGGGTGGAACTCAGGAGGCTGTGCGCTCCTCGCTGAAGCCGGGCATCCAGGTGCGGACGAGTTCCATGAACGGCAGCTCGGCGTCGAGCTGGGCCAGGATGCCGACGGAGCCGCCTAGTACGCGGAAGATCATCACGTATTCCGCCGGAAGTTGCAGTGCCCGTGCGGTTTTCATTTCCGGGCTGGAGAATTCCGACGCCTTGCCCGCCACCCGCTGCATCCACCTGCGGGTGAAGTGGAACGAGTCGGCCTGGATCGGGTCGGTGAACGGCCGCAGATAGTCGGCGATCTCCTGGTGGGTGACCACCCGGCCGGGGATCACCCAGCCGTGGTCGTACAGCAGCTCGGTGAGCTCGGCGAAGCGCTCCTCGACCGCGAGAGCCAGCATTCGGCCCAGCTCCGGGGGGAAACCGTCCGACATCGGTGCGCAGGCGCCGAAATCGATGACCGCGAGCCTGCCGTCGGGCAGCATCATGAAATTGCCCGGGTGCGGGTCGGCGTGCAAGAGTCCGACGACCTCCGGGGAGGAGAAGTGGAACCGGCCCATCAGTCCCGCGACGCGATTGCGCAGCGCGCGGGTGCCCGCCGAATCCTCGGCGCCCTGCTTGATGATCGTCGAGACGGCGATGCCGTCCAGCCATTCGGTGACGATCACTTTCGGCGCGCTGGCCACCACCTTGGGCACCACGATCTCATCGTGCCCGTCGAAGCCCTTGGCGAAGGCGCGCTGGTTGGCGGCTTCGTTGCGGTAGTCCAGCTCTTCTTCGGTGCGTTCGGTGATCTCGGCGAGGATCGGCTTGATGTCCGCACCGGGGATCACGGACGCGACCAGACCGGACATGCGGGACAGGGTTTTGAGATCCGCGCGCAGGGCCTCGTCGGCGCCGGGGTACTGCACCTTCACCGCCACGGTCCGCCCGTCCGACCACACCGCCCGGTGTACCTGCCCGATGCTGGCCGACGCGGCCGGGGTGTCATCGAACTCACGGAAGCGGGTACGCCACTGGGTGCCGAGCTGCTGGTCGAGCACCCGGTGGACGGTCGCGGCGGGCATCGGCGGCGCGGCGGCCTGCAGCTTGGTGAGCGCCTCCCGATAGTGCTCGCCGAACTCTTCCGGGACCGCGGCCTCCATTACGCTGAGCGCCTGCCCGAACTTCATCGCGCCGCCCTTGAGCTCGCCCAGCACCGTGAACAGCTGCTCGGCGGCCCGTTGATTGAGCTGCGCGTTGATCTCGGACTTGTCGCCTCCGGCGAGCTTCTTGCCGAACCCCACGGCCGCCCGTCCGGCGATGCCGAGCGGAATCTTGGCCAACTTGGCGTTGCGGGACGAGCGACGGCGCACGATCTCAGACACGTACCCATCATGGCGGACGGACCGGCCGATCTGCCATGGCAATCTTGATCACGTCCGGGCTCCGGCGCCTGGTACTGCGGAAACGCGCGCACACGCGCATGCGGGATGACGGTCCCACCCGCGCCGATCGAGGACATGCGAATCCAGATCCAGTTCCAGAGTCGCGTCCAGCGTGGCCGGCGTGCGCCGCGGTGAGCAGGCGATGATCGCCTCCAGCTCGCCGAGGGCGAGCGCCGTCGTCGCCGCGATCCCGGCGGGGGAGGCGTGTCCGACGCGTCCCAGCAGCTGGGCCGCCAGATGTGGCCAGTCGGCGTCGTTCTGCGAGCGGATCAGGTCCGCGCAGCGCAGGCAGCTGGTGACGCCGGGCAGCACCAAAGGGCCGATGACGCCCTTGTTGTCCCGGATGCGCATCTGCAGATGAGGAACCCGGTGCAGCAGCAAGTCGCTCACCAGCCGCGGATCGGGCATCAGAGTGTCGGCGAGTACGACGAGGTCCGCTCCCCAAGACCGCACCGTCGCCGTCCCGGACGGATAGTCCCGGGAACGGCTCGGCCGCACGCCGAGCGCACGTAACCCGGACGACACCGCGTCCGACAGCGGGCCTAGCCCGTGCACCCGCACCTCCCGCACCTGGCTGGTCCGGTCCTGCGGGTGGTCCATCAGCCCGGCTTCGTCGATGACCGTGAGCAATGCCACAGCCCGTTCGGCATCGATGCCGCATTCGCCGGCTCGCCAGATGATCTGCGGCTTGGTGCGCAGACCATCGAGCAGGCGGAGAAAGGTGAGGACGGTCTCGGCGTCCATGCCTTCCGGGCCGAGCACCACCGCGGTTTCCGGATCGCATCCGAGCTGGACGACACCGGTCGGGCGGACAAGCACGGTCACCCTCGGACGCAATCGAGGACCACGACACATCGTTGTCATGTCATAAGTATGTGGCTCGCCGGGTGCGCGGCACGCTCCGAAATCCTCAGTTATCCACAGGATTTCGCTTCATCCACAGGGCGGCTCAGGCGGATTCGCCGCCCTCTTTGCCCAGGTCGGGCCCAGCGTCGTCATCCTTGCGCTCGCGCGCGGCCTGCTCGCGCGCCTCGGTTTCGGCCAGTTGCGCGAGCGGATCGTCGAACACGGCGGCGCCACCGCCGATCACCGCATCGATGAAGCCTGCGGGGGAGTCCAGATCGTCGGAACTCGGCAGCAGGTCGGGGTGCGCCCAGACCCGGTCGCGCGCGGTCATGCCCGCGTCGCTGGTGAGCCTGCGCCACAGCGCCGCTGCCTCGCGCAGCTTGCGCGGCCGCAACTCGAGGCCGACCAGCGTCGCGAAGGTCTGCTCCGCGGGGCCGCCGGTGGCGCGCCGCCTCCGCAGTGTCTCGGCCAGTGCACCCGCGCCGGGCAACCGGTCGCCGACGGCGTCGGCCACCACTACCTGCACCCAGCCCTCGATCAGCGCCAGCAGCGTTTCCAGCCGTTCCAGCGCCTGCTTCTGCTCGGGGGTGGTCTGCGGCTCGAACGTGCCCTGCGCCAAGATCTCCTCGAGCTTGGCGGGATCGGTCAGCGACATCGGGTCGATACCCTGCGCGGCCTGCTCCAGCGCGGAGAAGTCCATCCGGATGCCGCGCGCGTAGTCCTCGACCGCGCCGAGCACCTGCTGGCGCAGCCAGGGCACGTGAGCGAACAGTCGCTGGTGGGCGGCTTCCCGGGCGGCGAGGAACACCAGGATCTCGCTCTCCGGCTGCTCCAGCCCCGCACTGAACTCCGAGATCGCCGCGGGCAGCAGCGCCGCGGTGCCGGTGGGTCCCAGCGGGAGTCCGATGTCGGTGGAGGTCAGCACCTCTTTGGCGAGCTGGCCGAGCGCCTGGCCGAGCTGCGAACCGAAGGCCAAACCGCCCATCTGGCCCAGCATGCCGACCATCGGCGCGGCGAACTGCTTGGCCTCCTCGGGCAGCGCCGAGGTCCACATCCCCGAGATCTGCTGGGCCACCGGGTCGCACAGGCGTTGCCAGGTGGGCAGGGTCTGCTCGATCCAATCGTTGGCGGTCCAGGCGACCGTCTTGGTGGCGCCCGCGGGCAGGGTGGTCGCGCTGTCGAGCCAGAGTTCGGCGAGGTGGGCGGCATCGGCCACCGCGCTCGCGGCGCCGGAGGACACGGGGGCGACGGTCGAGCCGAGCTGCTGGCGGGCCAGCCGCTTGGCGACGTCGTAGTTCACCGGCCCGGCCTGCGCCGAGCCGGGTTGCCCCATGCCGCTGAGCATCTGGCCGAGCGAGGTCAGCATCTGCCCGAGTTGCGCCGGGTCGAATCCGCCCGCGCCGGACCCGCCGATACCCGAACCGAACGGGTCGTTCGGACCGGGACCACCCGGCTCGTCACCGCGCTTACGATCGTCGTCGTCGCGGTTCGAGAATCCGAAGGGGAGGTCGTTCATGCCCTTCACGTTACGCGTGTAGCACAGCGTCCCGATGTTCGCGCGGCGCGAAACCGGCGGCGGCGCGCCCGGGGGAAATGACCGCCTCCGGCGCCTCGCGCCGCCGGTTGTCACTACTGTGGTCCGGGTGAATCGTCGGATCCTCACCCTGGTGGCCGCTCTGATCCCGGTGCTCGTGCTCGGTGTCGTCGGCAGTGTGCTGACTGTGCCGTTCGTCGCACTCGGACCCGGCCCCACCTTCAACACCCTCGGCGAGGTCGACGGCAAGGACGTCGTCGACGTGCGGGGCACCGCGGTCGATCCGACCACGGGCCATCTCAATATGACCACGGTGTCGGTGCGGGACGGGCTGAGCATCTTCGAAGCGTTCGGTTTCTGGGCCAGCGGCAAGCACGGCCTGGTGCCGCGCTCGGAGGTCTACCCCCCGGGCGTCTCCCGCGAGGAGATCGACAAGTCCAACCAGGAGGACTTCAAGGACTCCGAGGGCAACGCCGAGGTCGCCGCGCTGCACTACCTGCAGCTGCCCACGGTGGTGCTCCTGCGCAAGGTGACCGACGACGGGCCCGCTCACGAGGTGCTGCGCGCGGGCGACGAGCTGATCAGCATCAACGGCACGCCCGTGACGGCGCCCAAGGACGTCGTCAGCGCGGTGTCGTCCCAGGCGCCCGGCAGCACGCTGAGCGTGGTGTACCGGCGCGAGAGCGCCGAGCAGACCGCGACGATCGTCCTCGGCGCGCGCCCCGACGACCCGGCCAAGGGCTATCTCGGCGTGACGCCGGGCGAGGGCGCCCGGCCGCCGCTGCAGGTCGCCTTCAACCTCGCCGACATCGGCGGACCCTCCGCGGGCCTGATGTTCAGCCTGGCCCTGATCGACAAGCTCACGCCCGGCGAGCTGGACGGGGGCAAATTCGTGGCGGGCACCGGGACCATCGACCAGGACGGCAAGGTCGGTCCGATCGGCGGCATCCAATACAAGATGATGGCCGCGCGCGAAGCGGGCGCGGAGACCTTCCTGGTCCCGGCCGCCAACTGCAACGAGGCCAAGCAGCGGACCCCGGACGGCCTGCGGCTGGTGCGCGTCGAGAACCTTACCGGCGCGGTGCAGTCGCTCAACGAGATCAACACCGGCCGGGAACCGGTCAGCTGCGGCTGAGGCCGCACCGCGGGTGTTCAGTCGAGCGTATGGTGCAGCGCCTCGACCAGGTTCGGCGCCAGGTTGGGGTAGGTGCGCAGGTCGAGGTCGCCGAAATCGTCGGCGTCATCTTCGGGGCGTAGCTGCAGCAGGCACAGCGACGCGCCGCCACGCAGTACCGCGGCGAACAGCCGGGCCTCCCGGCGCTCCGGATGCGCTTCGGCGGCGGCGCGCGCGGCCGCGTCGGCGGCGTCGTGGTCGGCCAGCAGCGGCGCGAGCGCGTCGTCGAGCGTCGACTCGGCATCCGGCGGGAGCACCACGATCTCCTGCACCAGCACACAACCGCGGACGGCGGGAGGCCAGCTCGTGGTGGCCAGGAATTCGTCCAAGGCGATCGAGCCGCCGGTGATGTCGTCCGGGAAAGCCTCCTGCGCGACCGGCGTCAGCTCGTCGCCCTCATCGAGCTGATCCTCCAGTTCCGGCTGTGCCGCGACCAGTTCCGCGGTCGGCACGAGGGCGAACATCTGCGGGGGACGCCCCCACCCCTCGCCGTCGACGAATTCCGCCACCTCCCGGACGGATCGGGCAAGGACGAGTTCGGCGTGCAGGTCTGGGGTCACGCGACCATCCAACCAAACCGCCGATGAGGGCAGCCGGTAACCCGCACGATCGGTTCCCCGGCGCGGCAACCCCAACCCTGGCAGCTGCATGGTGTCCGATTTCCGTAGAGTGGGCCGGGACGGTCCGGAAGGACCACCCGCAACATCGGACTGCGGCGCATCGGCCGGGCGTATCGGTGCGAGCGTCGCCGGACCTTGGAGAGTGGCATCGTGGGCATGCGGCCCCCCACCGGCTTACCTTCGCTGTCCCGACGCAGCCGTGTGCTGCTGGTGGCAGCCATCGTCCTGGCGGCATTGCTGCTGCTCGGGCCGCGGCTGACGGACACCTACACGAATTGGCTGTGGTTCGGCGAGGTCGGCTTCCGCAACGTGTATCTCACGGTGTTGCGAACCCGAGTCCTGCTATTCCTCGTCGTGGCGGCCTTCGTCGGACTGGTGGTCTGGCTGGCGCTGCTGCTGGCCTACCGGTCCAGGCCGGTGTTCGTGCCGGTGGCGGGGCCGAACGATCCGATCGCCCGCTACCGCACCACCGTGATGAGCAAGTTGCGGCTGTTCGGCGTCGGCATCCCGGTGCTGCTCGGCCTGCTGTCGGGCCTGGTGGCGCAGTCGAACTGGGTGACGGTGCAGTTGTTCCTCAACGGCGGTTCGTTCGGCGAGAAGGACCCGGAGTTCGGCCTCGACGTCGGCTTCTACGCCTTCGACCTGCCCTTCTACCGCATGGTGCTGAACTGGCTGTTCGTCGCGGTGGTCATCGCGTTCTTCGCCAGCCTGGTCACCCACTACGTCTTCGGCGGACTCCGCCTGACCGGCCGTGAGGGCACGCTCACCCGCGCCGCGCGGATCCAGCTGGCGCTGCTGGCCGGAACCTTCGTGCTGCTCAAGGCGATCGCGTACTGGTTCGACCGATACGAATTGCTCTCCAGCAGCCGCAAGGAACCCACATTCACCGGCGGTTCGTTCACCGATATCAACGCGGTGCTGCCCGCCAAGCTGATCCTGCTGTCCATCGCGGTGATCTGCGCGCTGGCCTTCTTCGCCGGCATCGTGCTGCGCGATCTGCGGGTGCCCGCGATGGCCGCCGCCCTGCTGGTGCTGTCCTCGATCCTGGTCGGCGCGGTGTGGCCGCTGGTGGTCGAGCAGTTCTCCGTGCGTCCCAACGCCGCGGACAAGGAGAGCGAGTACATCGAACGCAACATCGCCGCGACCAGGCAGGCGTTCGGCATCACCGATGACAGGATCGATTACAAGGACTACAAGGGCGAGAGCAACAAGAACCCGCTCGAGGTGCCGGTGGACGCCGCGACCATCGGCAACGCCAGGTTGCTCGATCCGAACATCCTCTCGCCCACGTTCACTCAGCTGCGCCAGCTGAAGAACTTCTACGGTTTCCCGGAGTCGCTGGACATCGACCGTTACAACCTCGACGGCGACGTGCAGGACTACGTCGTCGCTGCCCGAGAGCTCTCGCCCGCGGCGCTGAGCGGCAACCAGACCGACTGGATCAACCGGCACACCGTGTACACCCACGGCAACGGCTTCGTCGCCGCCCCCGCCAACCGGGTGAACAAGCCTCCGTCGGACGATCCCAATGCCGCCGGGGGCAGCGGCGACGGCGGTTACCCGATCTTCATGGTGAGCGACCTCTTCACGCCCGCTGACAAGCAGCGGATCAGGGTGGACCAGCCTCGGGTGTATTTCGGCGAGCTGATCTCGCAGGCGAATCCGGACTACGCGATCGTCGGCGCGATGGACGGCCAGCGTCCGCGCGAGTACGACTCCGACACCGCGCAATACACCTACACCGGCAAGGGTGGCGTGCCCATCGGCAACTGGTTCAACCGACTCGCCTTCGCGGCCAAGTACGCCGAGCGCAACATCCTGTTCTCCTCGGCCATCGGTGACGACTCGAAGATCATCTTCAACCGCAGCCCGCGTGAACGGGTGCAGAAGGTCGCGCCCTGGCTGACCACCGACGGGAACGCCTACCCCGCGGTGGTCGGCGGACGGATCGTCTGGATCGTGGACGCCTACACCACGCTGGACAACTACCCGTACGCGCAGAACACCCAGTTGGAGGGTGCGGTCGAGGACAGCATCGACAAGAAGACCGGTCGATTGCTGCCGCGTAAGTCGGTCAGCTACCTCCGCAACTCGGTGAAGGCGACGGTCGACGCGTACGACGGCAGTGTCACCCTCTACGAGGTGGACTCGTCGGATCCGGTGCTGAAGGCATGGCGCGGGGTGTTCCCGGGCGCGGTGAAGCCGGAGACCGAGATCTCGCCGGAACTGCGGGCGCACTTCCGCTATCCGGAGGATCTGTTCAAGGTCCAGCGCGAAATGCTGTCCAAGTACCACGTGGACGATCCCCGGGAGTTCTTCACCAACAACGCCTTCTGGTCGGTGCCCGCCGATCCGACCACCGAGGGCGGGACAACCGCCAATCAGCCGCCGTATTACGTACTGCTGGGCGACTCCAAAACGAACAAGCCCACGTTCAATTTGACCAGCGCGATGACCGGCTACAACCGGCCGTACCTCGCCGCGTATATCTCGGTGCGTTCCGATCCGGACGGGTACGGGAAATTCACGATTCTTCGATTGCCCACGGACACACAGACATTGGGTCCGCAACAAACGCAGAACCGGATGACGACCTCACCGGACGTATCGCGCGAGAAAACGCTGCTGTCGAATTCGAACAAGATCAAATATGGCAATCTGCTGACCTTGCCGGTCGCGGACGGCGGCATTCTCTATGTGGAGCCGTTCTACAACGAACGCAACACCGGGCCGAACACGGCGACCTTCCCGCAGTTGCTGCGGGTGCTGGTGAGCTATCGGGACGAGGCGGGCAACGTCAAGGTGGGCTATGCCTCGACCTTGGCGGACGCGCTGAACCAGGTCATCCCGGGTGCGGGCGCGCTGGCGACGCCGTTCGGCGGTGATTCGGGCACCAGGCCGAAGCCCGGCACCGTTCCGCCGGCCGCCGACCAGGGCAACAACGGGACCGGCAGTGCCGCCACGCCGCCACCCGCGTCGGTCTCGCCGCCCGCGGCGGGATCTTCCTCTGCGAAGGACGCGGCGGCCGCCGAGCTCAACCGGAAGATCGAGAGTGTTCGAAATGCGATGCGCAGCGGGAATTTCCAAGATTTCGGCCGGGCGCTGGACGAGCTGGAAGCCGCCGTCAAGGCGTATCAGGACGCGGGTCGCTGAATAGCGAAACCGTTCAGGTAGACGCACACAC
>NZ_JBHVDM010000154.1:0-8260 GCF_042802775.1 Nocardia sp. NPDC057455
AAGTCCGAACGCGCATACCGACTCACCCAGCACACCTCAACCCCCGCTTCCGAGCGAAGCGAGACCGAGCATCCGCCCGTTGGCGGCCCGGCTCGCGTCCGAGTGGCCGTCGCGTAGGCGACGAAGGAGCAAGCGGCGGTCGCTCGGACGCGAGCCACAAGAGGGCCGCGAACACCCAGCGCCGCAGGCGCTGGAAAGACCAACACAGCTAGGCTGCGTGCGGACGAACTGGTGCGTGGAACCGGTGTGACGGGAGAAGTGTGGAATGAGCGTGCGCAGCTGGCCCCAGGTGCTCGGAGTCCTCGCCGACGGTGGCGACCTGGCCGCGGACGACACGTCGTGGGCGATGAACGAGATCATGTCCGACAATGCCACCCCCGCGCAGATCGCCGCGTTCGGCGTCGCCATGAAGATCAAAGGCCCGACGCCCGCCGAACTGACCGGGTTGGCCGCGGGAATGCTCGACCACGCCCGGCTGGTGCGGATCGAGGGCGACGCGGTCGACATCGTCGGCACCGGCGGTGACCGGTCCGGCTCGGTGAACATCTCCACCATGTCCTCGATCGTGGTGGCCGCGGCCGGGGTTCCGGTGGTCAAGCACGGCAACCGGGCCGCGTCGTCGAAGAGCGGCGGCGCGGACGTGCTGGAGGCGCTCGGCGTGAAGCTCGCGCTCGGTCCCGAAGCGGTGGCGCACTGTGTACGAGAGGTCGGCATCGGTTTCTGCTTCGCGGCCGTGTTCCATCCCGCCTTGCGCTACGCGGGGGCGGCGCGCAGCCAGATCGGCATCCCGACGGTGTTCAACGTGCTCGGACCGCTGACCAACCCCGCGCAGCCGCGCGCCGGGCTGGTCGGCTGCGCGTTCACCGACCTGCTGCCCGTCATCGCGGGCGTGTTCGCCGAACGTGGTGCGAGCGCCCTGGTGGTGCGCGGTAACGACGGGCTCGACGAGATCACCACCTCGGACACCACCGAGGCATGGATCGTCTCGGGCGGACGGACGCGGCAAGCCACCATCGATCCCACCCGCATCGGCATTCCCCGGGTCGACCTGGACGCGCTGCGCGGCGGCGACGCGGAGGTGAACGCGGGCGTGGCCCGCGATGTGTTCGCAGGCCGGGGTGGAGCGGTCCGCGATGCGGTGCTGCTGAATTCGGCGGCGGCGATCATGGCCTACGACTGGTCGCGCGGTGCGGGCGATGCGGACGCGGACCTGCACGCCGCGCTCGCCGCGGGCATCGACCGCGCCGCCGAGGCGATCGATGCGGGCAAGGCGGCCGCGCTGCTGGAGCGCTGGTCGAAGCTGACGCAGACACTCGGCGACAACTGACGCGGCGTCGGGTCGAGGCAACACGCTGATCAGAGCGAAGGCCCCGCACGGTGCCGCTACGGCCGGTAACGTCGATGCGGCAATCCGGCGCATCGCCGAGTTCGTCGGGCACCGCGCCTACCGGTTCGACCGACGAGGAGCACAGATATGCGACCCACCGTTTCGGCGCTACTCGCTGTCCTCGCCACCGCGGGCCTCGCCGCCGCCGCGCCCGGAGCGAATGCGGCCGAAGGCGCCTTGTTCGCCGCCGGCCTCAGCTACGAGAACCCGGCCGGCTGCCTCGAGGTCGGCGACGGGTCCGACGTGGAGATCCGCAACCGCACCGACGGCCTCGTGCACCTCTACGACGTGCCGGGCTGCTCGGGCGATGTCGTCGAAGTGCTCGCGCCGAACGACGCCGCCTACTTCGCGGTGCTCAGCGCCCGGGTCGGAGACTGAGCGGGATCAGTCGCCCAGCGAGAACGCGGCTTCTACTTCGGCGCTCGAGTACGACTTGAACGCGATGTGCGTCGTGGTGCGCAGCACACCGGGCGTCTTGTCGATCCGGCCGGTCACCACTTCGGCGATCTGCTCGTGGTCGCGCACCCGCACGATCGCGATCAAGTCCACGTCGCCCGCGCAGGAGTAGACCTCGGCGACGCCCTCGGTGTCCGCGACCGACTGCGCGGTCTCGGGGATGCGGCCGTTGTCTGCGTGAATCAAGACGATCGCGGTAATCATGACGTCAGCCTAAGCGTTCGAGATAGCCCTGCTCGGTCGGTTGCGCACGGACCGCCGCGTCGGCCCGTTCCGCCCACCGCAGCCACCGTGCCGCGCCGAAGAGTGGCTCGCGATACCCCTCCGTGGTGCGCACGATCCGCGCCCCCGGCCGGGCCAGCCAGCGGGCGACCAACGCCACCTCTTCCGGCGAGGCGCCCCGCAGTGGCGGGGCGTTTTCGGTGATCGGCGCTTCCCCCTCTGGTAGCGAGTGTTCGGCGAGAACCCCCGCCGGAATCACCGTTTCGGCGGCGGCGACGATCTGTTCCACGATGGGCATCGGCGGTACGCCGCGCGGTGCGGTGCCGGAACCGGCCAGGCGGCCGTACCGGACGACCGCGAACTCCCATCCGCCGTCACCGTCGGAGTGCGCGACGATCAGTTCGGCTATCCGCGCGAGCGCGGCCAGCCGTTGCGTACGGCGCAGCGCCCGCACCACCCGCGCCGCACGATCGCGCAGCCGCGCGGCCGCCTCGAAATGCTCAGCACGCGAGTGGGTTTCGATGCGATCGAGCATGGACCGGATCGGCGCGTCGCTGTCCCCGGCGAACAGTGCCCGGACGAGCGCGGGCGCCGATGCGTACTCCGCCATGCCCAGCGGATTGCCCGTGGAGGCCGCCGGGCACCCACCGACGAGGGCGGGCGGGCACTCGTGCACCGCCCTGCGCGACAGCCGCGTCGTGCAGGTGCGCAGTCCGGTGAACTCGGCGACGATCACGCCCAGGTCGGCGGCGTCGTTACGGGAGTGGAACGGCCCCAGCGCGTCCCGGGTGGGTTCGCGCACCACCGAGAACCGCGGGAACGGCTCGTCGGTGAGGGTGAGCCACCAGGCCCGCTTCGGAAACTTCGACCGGCGGTTGTACGGCGGGGTGTGCGCCACCAGCAGCCGCAGTTCGCGCACCCCCGCCTCGAGCGCGTGCGCGCACACCACGTGGTCGATCCGAATCGCCAGGGACACCATCTCTTTCATCCGGCCCCGGGTCTCCGAACCGGTGAAGTAATTACGGACACGGCGGCGCAAGTTCACTGCCGTACCTATATAGAGGACTTCATCGGAAGGACCGCGGAACAGATACACACCGGGGGAGGCGGGTAAATCGGCCGCGAGCACGCGCTTGGAGCGCTGCCGGGGCGTGACGCCGGGCAGATAGTCCAGCAGCTCTGTGAGGCTGTGGACGCCCTGGTTGCCGACTCGTCCGATCAGCGCATGCAACACGTCGACCGTCGCACGGGCGTCTTGCAGCGCGCGGTGGGTCGGTTGAGTGGAGGCGCCGAGCAAGCGCGCCAGCGAGCTCAGCCGCACGGAGGGGGCCTCGTCGCGTCCGAGTACCCGTCGCGCCAGTTTCACGGTGCACAGCACCTGCGCGGCCGGCCACGGGGTGTCGCACTGCGCCGCGGCGGCGCGCAAGAACGCCATGTCGAATCGGGCGTTGTGCGCGACCAGCACGGCGCCGGCGGCGAATTCCAGGAAGCCGGGCAGCACCGCCTCGATCCGCGGCGCGGCGTACACCATCGCGGTGGTGATGCCCGTGACGTGCACGATCGCGGGCGGGATCGCGCGCCCCGGGTTGATCAGCGTCGCGAATTCGCCGAGCACCTCCCCGCCGCGCACCTTCACCGCGCCGATCTCGGTGATGCCGTCGGTGCCGGGGCTGGTCCCGGTGGTCTCCAGGTCCACGACCACGAAAGTGGTGTCGTACAGGGGGGTGTCGAGCTCGTCGAAAGCCAGCTGCTGGACGGCCGGGCGCGGCGCGGGGTCGGACACGGCGAGCAGCGTAGGGCCATGGTCCGACAGGAACGAGGCGCGCGGATCCGCCACGAAATGTCCGAATAACACCGTGGGGATTCTCGGGCGATACCCGGGAAATGATCTAGGAAAGCGTAAAAGAGACCCAGATCACAAAAGGTACAAAACTGTATCAAACATTGCCGCGAGTCGCGCGAAATGCAGTCGATCATCGGCGGATGAGTCGACGGCCCGTCACTCTACGGTGTACGAACGGACGACCATACCGGCCACTACGGTTCTTTTCACGCACCTACCTGGCAAAACGCCGATCGAGCCAACCCTGGATGACCGGTCGCCCCAGCCCGCTCCACGGGCCCGCCGAAACCGGCCTCTTCCTGGCATTTCCTGACCGTTATCTGTTCGTGATTCTGTAGGACATATCTCACACCGTTTCGGCCGAGAAATTGTTGAGCGAGTGCATTTCGCATTGCCCGGCCTTTACAAATCACCGTGATGTGTTCGTAACCTTTTCGAGACCTCACGGAGTCCGCCGCGCCAACCGGTGCGGTCCCAGACGCAGTCCGCGGCACCACCGGGTGCGGCGTCGTGAGGCAGATTGGGAGTACCGCATCATGACGACCAACGCCGTCAAGCGTCACGCTCAGCGCGCTGTTGCCGCCGGGGCTGTCGGCGCTGCCACTCTCGGGGCGTTCCTGCTGCCCGCAGCACCCGCCTCGGCCCAGCCGGTGACCATTCCCGGCGTGGGAACTTTCGAGGTTCCCAACGAGATCCCGGTCCCGCCCGCGCTGCCGGGCCTCGAGCTGCCCGGTCCCGCGCCCCTCCCCTTCGCCGCCCCCAAGAGCTCCGGCGAGATCGCCCTGGACGCCGCTCTGAGCAAGGTCGGCTCGCCATACGTCTACGGCGCCGCGGGTCCCAACTCGTTCGACTGCTCCGGCCTGGTCCAGTGGTCCTACCGCCAGGCGGGCGTCGAGCTGCCTCGCACCAGCGGAGCGCAGCTGTCCGCGGGCAGCCCGGTCTCGGTGGACGACCTGCAGCCGGGCGACCTCGTCTCGTTCTACGGCGGCGGACACTCCGGCCTGTACGCCGGTGACGGCAACGTCGTGCACGCATCCACCTCGGGCCAGCCCGTGAAGGTCGCGCCGATCTCCTCCATGCCGGTCGCGGGCGCTCGCCGCTTCTGAGAAGCAGCTGGTCGGGCCGCTGCCGCGCGGCCCGACCGCTCCGACGGCCCGTGATCGTTTCGTTCCCTACTGGACATCGACACGGGCCGTTCCGTAACCTAACCGAGACCTTCCACCGATTACCCGTGGTTCGCCCGCGCAAACCTCGGATTCGGCGAAGGCCTGTGCGTCGGTTTCACGAAAGATCGCTTCACGAGAGAACGGGGCATCGCGGGCTGTGGCTGAACTTCACCGGAGACAGCAGACCAAACGTCTGGTGGGCGGGACGCTGGCAGCCGGAATCCTGGCCGCGGGCCTCTGTAGTGGCGGTCCGGCCGGAGCGGATCCGGTCGCGCTTCCCTCGACGGCCACCGAAGCCGTACAGCGGATGATCGATCTGTCTCATCAGTCCGAGCAGCTCAATCAGCAGGCACTGGGAGTGGAGGCCGAACTGGAGGCCAAGCTCGCCGTGCAGCGCGACGCCGACGCCCGGCTGGCCGACAGCACCGACATGGTCAACCGTGCCCGTGACGAGGTCCGCCGGTACCAGCCGGTCATCGACCGCACCGCGATCGCCGCCTACCAAGGCGCCCGCACCAACCGCCTGTTCGCCGTCCTTGTCAGCGACTCACCGCAGCAACTGCTCGACCAGATGTCCACGTTGGACGTGGTGTCCGCACAGACCTCCGAGCAGCTCGACCACTACGAGAAGGCCACCGACGCCGCGACCGCGGCCGAATCGGCGGCCCGCACCGCCGCCGACGCGGCCCGTTCCGCCGCGCAGAAGGCCGAGGCGGTGCGCATCGATCTGGAGCACAAACGCAGCGATCTCGGCGGCGCCATCGCCCAGGTGGTGCAGGCCTGGGGCACGCTGTCGGCGAAGGACAAGTCCGCCCTCGCCGGATCGCCGTTCCCCCCCGGATTCGACCGGGACACCCTCTTGCAGGGGCTCGTTCCTGGCAGCGGCACCAGCGCGCTGGCGGCCGGGCTCACGCGGATCGGCGACCCCTACGTCTGGGGCGCCACCGGTCCGGACCAGTTCGACTGCTCCGGCTTGGTCCAGTGGGCGTTCAAGCAGGTCGGCAAGAACGTGCCCCGCACCAGTTCGCAGCAGGCCACTTACGGCACCCCCGTGGCCAAGGACGATCTGCAGCCCGGCGACGTCGTGTTCTTCTACTCCGACATCTCACACGTCGGCATCTACGCGGGCAACGGACTCATGTTGCACGCCTCGACCTTCGGCGTTCCCGTCGCGGTCGCACCCATGAGCTCGACACCGTTCCATTCGGCTCGGCGATACTAGACCTCGTGAGCGAGCCAACCAGCGGCACCGCACTACCCGAGGCACCACCGACCGGCGATGGACGACCGTGAGCGACCCGCGCGGTCGACACGGCATCCTCGTCACTACCCGGCACTCCCGCGCCATCGCCATGTCGCCGGCGGGGGTGCGCCGATGAGCGGAATGCGGACGTTGCGCGAGTGGTGGTCGGCGCGGCGGCGGTTCGAGTTCTGTCTCACCGTCGCGATGGTGGTGGCGCTCACCGGCGTATGCGTCGCACTGATCATGTTGCCGAACACGGTGCTACCGAAACTGCGGGCCGCCGAACCCGGTACGACCGAGGCGGTGGGGCAGGCGGCGGCCGCCGATCCCAGGCTCGCCGAGGTGCGGCGCATCGTCGAACCGTTCGGCTCGATCGTCGCCCGCCAGGTGCCGACCGGCGACGGACGGCAATCCCTGGTCGTCGGCCATCCCGATCAGCGAATCGAAATCGACGTGCTGGAGCGTGAACTCGCCGACGCCACCGCCGCGGTGACCGACGTCTGGGGTCCCGGCTGGGCGCAGTCCGCGCTCGTGGTCGTAGCCTCCTCGCCTTCGGAATTCGCGGCTCTACTGCGTTCACCCGGCCTCCTGCCCGCCGAAGTCGCCGCCGCCTCCGTCGCCGACCCGTTCACGCCGGGCAGCAGCCCCACCGGACAGCGTGTCGTCTTCGGTCCAGACACCGGACGCCGCCTCGATCCCGAGGGCATGGCCACCCTGCTGCGGCACGAACTCACGCACATCGCCGCGCGCGCCGACACCGTCGACGGCGCCCCCCTGTGGATGCTGGAAGGCTTCGCCGACTACACCGCCCACCACCGCGACGCCCAGCGGTTCGCCGACATCGCCCCCACCCTCACCGCGCATGCCCACGCCGGGCGGATCCCCGGCGATCTGCCCGGCGACGCCGAGTTCTCCGGCCCCGATGCCGCCTTCACCTACGAAAAGGCCTGGTCGATCTGCGCGTTCGTCGCGGAGAAATACGACCGTCCCCGCCTCGTCCAGCTCTACCACCGCATCGCGACGGGCAAGCAGGACCCGACCACCGAAGACGGCATCCTCCGCGAAGTCCTCGGCACCACCCGCGCCGCTTTCGTCGACGACTGGCGCGAGTGGCTCCGGACCCGGACCGCCTGACGCGCCCTACGAGCACCGGCCGACGTGAAGATCCCCCGCCGAGCCCTGCATGCCACGCACACGATGCCCCGGCCTTCGAATGCCGATGCACCACGCACCTCACCCGAGCGAAGCGAGACCGAGCATGCGCGGCCCGCCGCCCGACTATGTCCGAGCGGCCCCCGCGCAGGCGACGAAGGAGCAAGCGGCGGCCACTCGGACGTGCGCCACGAAGACCTCTACCCTCAATCTCCACCAGCGCGGCAAACAACACGGCCCAGCCGCGACGTACTCGATGAACCATGAGTACCGGCGCTCGACACAGACAGCCGGCCAGACCCGCGTGCACGAGGCCAGCCAGCTCCACTGCCGACGCGCCCCGCGCGCGACCGAGCATCCGCCGTCCGCCGCCCGGCTCACCTCCGAGTGGCCACGACATACGCGACGAACTCGCACACGCCCCCGCGCCCCCAGACCGGCAAGCACAAGGTCAGCAAGCCCACTGCCAACGCGCCCAGCGCACCTCAACCACGTCTCTCGAGCGAAGCGAGACCGAGCATCCGCCGCCCGCCGCCCGGCTCGCGTCCAAGTAACCACGACATACGCGACAAACCCGCACACTCCCCCGCGCGCTCAGACCGGTATGCACAAGACTGGCAAGCCCCCCCAGCGCACCTCAACCACGTCTCCCGAGCGAAGCGAGACCGAGCATCCGCCGCCCGGCTCGCGTCCAAGTAACCACGACATACGCGACAAACCCACCCCCCGCCCCCAGACCGGCAAGCACAAGGTCAGCACGCCCACTACCAACGCGCCCAGCGCACCTCAAC
>NZ_JBHVDM010000155.1:0-3003 GCF_042802775.1 Nocardia sp. NPDC057455
GTTGGGAAGCGGCACCGGAACCGACGCCGCCGTCATAAGTGCGAGAACCCGCCGAACCCCTGAAAACGGCGCACCCCCCGCCGATGGGTTCCCGGCACACAGGGGGTATATGCCGAGAGGGGTGGCGGGGGGGTTGCCTGGCACACGCTCGGGGGAGCGTCGCGCCGAGTCTAGCAGCGGCTCAACGTCCTAGAGCCAGATTTGCGACGCAGTTGTCGACCGCCGCGACCGGCGCGTCACCCGGCCCGACGTTCAACACCGTCGAGGCCTTCGGAAACCTCGAGTTGTTCCGTGCGCCGCCGGTCGACGCGAACGGAACACCGTCGCGCAACACCCACACATCCGACCGCGACTTCACCGCGCCGGACGCGTCGACGATCGTCGCCCCGAAATACACGTACCGACCCTCGCTGAGCACGGTCCCGTTGGTCAACCGATAGTCGGCGCGATTGAGACCGGCCGCCACGGTCGCGACGAGGTCGGGCGCCGCGGGCCCGCACCGCGGATCCGACGGCGGGAACGGCGCGCGCGGCGCGGCTGGCGGTGGCGCGGCCGCGGCCGGCGGCGAGCTGGTCGTCGAAGTCGTGACCGGGGCGGCGGTCGTCGCGGCCGGCGCGGCGGTCGGCGAGCTGCTCGCCGACGCCCGCGCCGTCGACGGTGCGGTGTCTTCGGTCTCCGACCCACACCCCGCGAGCGCGGCGGCGACAGCGACAACGGCGGCCGCGGTGGCAATCCTCATCATGCGAGATCCCCTCGTCTCGTAGCGAACTCGTCCCGACGGTACCCGCGATGCGGAGCCCGCACACGCGAACGCCCCGGCCCGTGACAGGCACGGGCCGGGGCGCTTCGTGCGTTGTGCGAACTATCCGGCGAGCCGCCGCGATATCCCGGTCACCGGGTCGTAATCGGTGATCTTTCCGTCGAGGTGGCGCGCACGGTAGGACGGGGCGAGGTACCCCGGTTCGCGCATCGTGGTCTCGATTGCCGCGGCGATACGTCGCGGGTCGATGCCGAGCGCGTGCAATTCCAGTGTCGGTACCGTGTCCGGTGCCGCGAGAATTGCCAGCATCAGATGCTCGACGCCGACGTACTCGTCGCCGCGGCCGCGCGCGATATCCGCCGCCGCCTCGACCACCTGCTCAAAGCGCGGAGTGCGGATCAACCCGTCGTGTGCCATGCGGCCCATTCTTCCACCTACTGTCCGAGGACTTCGGTCCATTCGTGGACGGTGTGCCCCCACGAATCCTTATAGGCCTGGCAGATCCAGTACCGCCACCCGAGGCCATCATGGGTCCTCACGTGCTGGCCCGCATTGAGTCGCGTGCACGACAGCGCCGGGGTGCCCTCCGCGGTCTGCTCCGATTCGGGCCACTTCGCCGACTCCGACCCGCGGCACGCCGAGTTGTCGTTCTTCGGGTCGACGTGCCCGAACAGACAGGGCCCGGCGTTGGCGGTCGCCGGTTCCGGGCCCGCGACCGACACGCCCGCGGCAACCGCGGCCGCGAGCAGCGACATCCACAACGCCCGTCCAAGTGCGATCATTTTCTCTTTCCTCCCTCATTCGTCCCGGCCCACCCGGGAACGCTCACCGCGCACCGGCTCAAAATCGAGTGCGCTGCAACAGTTCTGCGATGCGGTTGTCCGGCTGGAGCTTCCCGGCGCGATACAGGGCGGTGAACCCGGCGCGTTTGCGGCCGCAGTGTTCGAGGCTGCAACCGCGGTGTTGCTGACATGCCCGCCGCGCCTCCGACAGCGTGAGAGGCCAATACGGCGCATCGTGGGAGATTCGTAACCGCAACTGTTCGGGGGTCATGCGCGTACTGTTGCGCGCACCCGGTTCTGGTCCGGGCTCGCCGATAGGAATGTGTTTGGCTGCCCAGCACAGGACGCAAGCGATTCCGCCGACGGCGGCGATCACCGTGAGCAGCGCCGATATGTCGATCATGACGCGCTCACCCGCTGCCCGCGGTCCCACATCTCTTCTGGTTCGAGCGTGTGCACGAGCGCGCTGTAGGAGATTGCGCGCAACCCGTCGCCGAGGTGGTCGGCCGACGGGGTGATCACCGCGTCGGCGTTGCCTTGGCGGCACGCGGTGAGTACGCGCATCGTCGGAACGCGCCAGCGTCCGGCGTCGCCTTCGAGATGCTCGACAACCTCATACCCGCGGTCGGCACACAGTTTCGTGATCGCGTCATGGTGGCGGCCGGCGTTCACGCCCGAGATGTCCGTACGAATGAAGATCACGACCCGAATCACCGTGCTCGGGTCGCGGCGCTGCCGCGGCGGTTCGACGAGTCTCATGTCTAGAAGTCCTCGTCGAAGCTGTAGAACGCCGCGGCCGCCAAGTAGGCCGCGCACGGGCGGCCCGAGTCGGCAGAGTGTTTGTCGTGATGGATGAGCAATGCACGAGCGAGTTTGTGGTCGGCTATCTGCGGCTCTCGACACGCGATCGGCAACGGCAACGGCGACGACACGAGGCGGCCCCCTGGTGTGTGATGGGCACCCAGAGCGCCGGGTCCGGTCCGGCAACCGGAATCGCAAGGTGTTCCGGGTGAAGTGGCGTGGGGTGCGCGCCCGGCCGACCTCTCAATCGCCAGAACATCGACGGACAGCCGACCTGATGAGGGACGATGTTGCGGGGTCGCATCGGCTGTCCGGCCGGACGCGCCCTTTAACCATAGGTATCAATCAGGATGAATGTTTTTACAAAAGTAGTAAATTTGCCCTGTAGGCTCGTGGTATGAACGACCAACTACCGCCCCTGATCGCCGGTATCGGCGACCGCATCGCCGTCTACCGTCAAGCCGCGCGGCTGTCGCAAACCGAACTCGGTGCCGCGATCGGGAAGTCTCTGCCGTGGGTGAACCAAGTCGAGAACGGCCACCGGACACCCGACCGCCTCACGGACCTGATCAACATCGCGCGCGCGACCCGCTGCACACTGCCCGATCTGCTCGGCGGCCCGATCGACGAACTGACACCCGGCGCCCCGCCGCGCCGCGA
>NZ_JBHVDM010000155.1:3101-8256 GCF_042802775.1 Nocardia sp. NPDC057455
GCCGCCGCGCCGCGCGCACACTCTCGGGTACGTGGCAGATCACGCGACAGTGGCTTCACCATCTGCCCGAAGGCGAACTCGCGTGGGTCGCCTCCGAACGCGCGCTCGCGACCGCCCGCGAAGCAGACGACCCGCACTTGCTCGCCCTCGGCGCATGGGCAATGAGCGCGAGTTACCGGCGCGCCGGTCAACAGCAAGAGGCAACCCGCATCTGCCTCGCTGCCGCCGGGGAGCTGCAACGCCGCCTCGAACGTGAGCACGACGACGTGCTACTCGCCGACGTCGGCATGTTGCATCTCGCCGCCGCGATATCGTCCGCGCAATCGGACGAGGCCGGCCGCGCGTGGAACCTGCACGCGGTCGCCGAGGACGCCGCCCGCGCGCTCGGCGCGAAGTACGACCCCTGGACCATGTTCGGCAAGGGCAACGTAGACATTCACGGGCTCGCCGTCGCCGCGGAACTCGGCGACGCCGACGCGGTCGTCGACCGCGCCTCGCGTCTGGACACAGACAACGTGCCTTCGGTGGAGCGCCGCGCCCGCGTGCTGATCGACGGTGCCCGCGCTCTCGCTCAGCGCCGCGAAGACGAGGCGGCGGTGCTGTCGCTGATCGACGCCGAGAAAATCAGTCGCGACGAGGTTCACCATTCCAACCTCGTGCGCGAGCTGGTGCGCGAGATCCTCTTGCGCGACCACGCCCGGGCCCGGCCGCACGTGCGCGCACTCGCCAAGCGTTGCGGTCTGCTGCTCGACTGAGCCGCGATCTGATGGAATGGCTCGCGTGACCTCCAGTTCGACCGCTTTCCGTGCCGCTGACGTACTCGCCGCAGTGGCAACCGAATTGGCCCGCCAAGGCCCCGACGACCGCCTGTTGCGCCGCGCCGCGGCGCACCTTGCGAGCGTCTGTACCGAGGTGCTGAACGACCGCGCCGGCGGCGTCTACGGCCGCCGCGTCGCACTACTCGTCGGCACCGGTAAGAACGGCGCCGACGCACTGCTCGCCGGGCCGCGGCTACGCCGCCGCGGCGCGGTCGTCGACGCGCTACTCGTCGCCGACACCGCCTACGAGCCCGGCGTCGCCGCACTGCTCGCCGGCGGCGGCCGCGTGATCACTCCGCGCGATCCGGACGCCGCCGCCGAGGCGCTCGCGCACGCCGACCTCGTCGTCGACGGCATCATCGGCGAGAGCAGCACGGGCCCGTTGCGCGGCCGCGCCGCCGAACTGGTCGCCGCCATCCCGACCGCCGCACCCGTCGTCGCCGTCGACCTTCCCTCCGGTGTCGCCCCGGACACCGGCGAAATCAGCGGCCCGCATGTGCGCGCCGACGTCACCGTGACGTTTTCCGCGGCGAAACCCTGTACCTTGCTTCCGCCCGGGTGCCACGCCGCCGGGCTCGTCCGCCTGGTCGACGTCGGGCTACCGCCACTGGACGTCGACCCCGCGGTGCGCCGCCTCGGCGACGCCGAGATCGCCGACCGCTGGCCCGTACCCGCGACCGCGGCACACAAGTACACCCGGGGCGTGCTCGGTGTCGTGGCCGGATCCAACGCCTACCCCGGCGCCGCGGTGCTCGCCGTGCTCGGCGCCGTCCAGTCCGGCGCCGCCGGAATCACGCGGTTCATCGGCCCGGCCGGGGTCACCGCGCACGTGCTGTCAGCCGTGCCCGAAGCGGTCCCGGGCATAGGGCAAGTGCAAGCGTGGCTGCTCGGGTCCGGCGTCGAGGCCGATTCGCAGCAGGACAAAGCCATCGCGGCCGCGCTCGACTCCGGGGCCCCGGTCGTCGTCGACGCCGGCGCGCTCGAGGCGTGCGTGCGCCGCCGCGCCACCGGCGACCGCCCGGCCGCGGCCGACCGCGTGCTACTCACCCCGCACGCCGGCGAAATGGCCCGCATCCTCGGATGGCTCGACCGCGACGTGCCGCGCGCCGAAATCGAAGCTCGCCCGCTGCACTACGGGCACGAGATCGCCCGGGCCCTCGACGTAACCGTGCTGGTGAAAGGCGCGGCAACGCTGATCGTGCGCCCGGACGGATTCGCCGCGAGCCAAGCCGAGGCGCCGCCATGGTTGGCGACCGCAGGCGCCGGCGACGTGCTCGCCGGTATCGCCGGTGCGCTCATGGCGGCCGGGCTCGACGCGTTCGACGCCGGCGAGATCGCCGCGAGCGTGCACGGTCGTGCGGCCGCGCTCGCCCACGAACGCCGCGGCGGCGGGCCGCTCACCGCGACCGCGGTCGCCGAGGCCACACCCGAAGCAATCGGACGGCTACTCGCCCCTGGCGGGTAACGTGAGCACGTTGCGTGAGCGTGCCAGAGCTGCCAAGCAGTGAAACAGGACAAATGGAACCGCCGAGACGATCGGGCTCGGGTAACGGTAGGTGATTCGCGTCTCACCTCGTGGGTTCGAATCCCACCCTCACGCATCACACCCGAGGCGATCGGGCGACTACTGGCCCGCTGATTCGCCCGGGGTGTCCAGCGCTTCGCCGAGCTGCGCACGTAACACGGTAAGCAGCGTGAAGGCCTCGTCGAGATGCCGCAACGCCTCCTGTCCGGCCGCGTCTCGTGCGCGTTGCGGCAAGGCGGCCCAATCACCGAGACCGGCCCACCGTTCGAGAGGCATTCCGACCGCGCTCACCGCGACCGCGGCACGCGCGAATTCGACCGCCAACGCGTGTCGTGTCGGCGCCGGGTAGTGGCGATGGCAGCGGCCGCAATAGCGCTGCCGGATGTCCTCGGGGTGATGCGACACCGCGCGGCACTCCGGGCATACGAACGTCGGCGGTGTACTGAGATTCATCGAGCGATACCCCTTCTCAATCCGTGCTATCGGCGTTTGCGCTTGCGACCCTTGCGTCGCGAGGGTGTGACGCGCTCGGAGTTTGTTGGCTCGCCGATACACCCGCGCTCCCACCGTGGCCCGTGCCGTGACCAGCGGCACACACCGCGGCGCGCGGACCCCGACAGCGTGATCGTTCCGTCGCAGTGCGTACACCGCCCGCCGGCGAGCAGACGCCGCGCTAAGCCTTCGATCGCGGCGAGCGGGTCGCGCTGATCTTCGACAGTGATCCGGGCGCCCCGATACTGCGCGTGCGCGTACCAACCGGCCTCGGCGAGCGGCACGTCGTCGTGCAAGTACCCATACTCGAACGACGTTGCGCCGGTCCGCCCGATCAAATCGAGCGCCGCGAACAACGCGTCGTCGTCGAACCCGGCCGCCGCCGTCACGAGGCAGTCTCGACCCGGCGGGGGGGCGCCGCGGGGCGACTGTGCCGCGCCGGTCGCAGGGACGCAGACCGCGGCCGCGCCCCGGCTGCTCTGTGGCGGCCGCCGGGCTGCTCGGGCGCGGCCGGGTGTGCGGCGAGCAGCGCCGCGAGCAGCGCGACGAGGACGGCGACAGCGCAAACGATCCGGGCGGCGCTCATGGCTGCTCGATTCCCTTCGGGACGGTGGTGCGGGGGCGACCGGTCGGCGGCCGCCCGGCGGCGTCGAGCGCCTTGCGGGTGTCGGCGAGGTCGCGGCGAGCGTCGGCGAGTTCGTCGCGCAGCGCGGAAAGCTGGGCGCCGTGCTGCTCGCGTATCTCGCGCGCCGCGTCGTCGGCGGACCTGCGCGCCTCGCTCATCATCGCATCGTGGCGGGCGTGTACCTCGTCGAGGCGGCGAATCTGCGCAGTGTGTATCGCAGTCATCTCGGCGCGTACCTGGGCGACCTCGGCGGCGGCGTTGTCGGCCGCGCGCCCGGCGGCGTCGCGCTGTTCTTCCGCGCGGATTCGGGCGGCGCGTTCGTCGTCGAGGCGTTGCGTCATCTCCGCGAGCTGACGCGCGGTCTCGCCGCGTAGCTGCTCGAGCTGGCGCGCCGCCTCGGCGCGCACCTCGTCGACCTCGCGGCGCGCGGCCGCGACCTGGCGCGCGCAATCCTCTTGCGCCCGGGTGAGCCGGGTTTCGGCCGCCTCGCGCAGCTCGTTTGCCTCGTCGGCGGCCGCGACAGCGATTACGCGGTCGCTGATGGCATGGTCGCGTTGGCTGCGCGCGACCCGTGCGTCGTGGTCCGCCTGGTTGGCTGCGGTCGTGGCGAGCGCGACGCGCTGCTCGGCGTCGAGCTGGGCTTGCTCGACCTCATACGCGAGCGCGTGCGGGTCGCTGATCACCTCGGCGAGGCTGTGCGCATCCTGCCACCCGGCGAGGAACTCGTCGCGGGCGTTGCCGAGCTGCTCGACGAGGGCGGCGAGGCGCCCGACGCCGTCGCTGATCGGCCGCGCAGTGGCATCCGCGTTCTGCTGCTCACGTTCCGCGGCCGCGGCCGCGGCCTTGGCGAGTTTCTGACGCGCTCGGTGCGCGCGTAACGCAGTGTGTTCGGGGTCGTCGCAGAACATCGGCGGCGGGCCCTTCGGCGAACGCCGCGGGACCACGTTGCGGCCGCACATCTTGTCGGCGCCGGCCGGGTACTGGCACGTACCCGCCGCGGGCTGCTCGGTCGGGTCGGCTACTGCTCTCAACATCCCGTAATCCATTTCATTTCATTGCATTTCATGTCGCCCGGGTTGCTATGCCGGTTTCGATCGGTCCTCGGCGCCTTCGGGAGGCGGCGGTTTCTGGCGTTCGCGGCGCTTCGCCGAGACGTTGCAGGCGAACGGGTCGAAACTGTCCATTGCATCGGTTCGCCGGTAGTCGGAAACCTTGGTGTACACCTGTGTCGTGCCCAGCGACGCATGTCGCATGAGTTCCTGAACGACGCGAACGTCGACGTTGCTGTCGAGAAGTCCGGTACCGAACGAGTGGCGTAGCCGGTGTGCCCACCCGCGGATGCCGGCGCGCTTGCATACCTTCCGGATCATGTCGGTAACGCTGCCGGGTAGAACGTGCTCGCCCGGTCGCGTGGCGTTGGCCGGAAACCACCAACCCGACCGCGGCATCTCAAGGGCGACTTCGTACACGAGATCGTGCAGCGGCAGTGTCGCGGTAACGCCGCCCTTACCCGTGACCGTGACCGTACGGGCGACCAGGTCGAAGTCTTCGCCGCGCACCTTGGCGACCTCGTGCACGCGGAAGCCCTGACACAAGGCGAGTCGCACCATAACCCGGGTTCGAAAGTGCATGTTGGTCGCTTCGATCCGGCGCAGTTCGGCAGGGGTGAACGGCTTCGGTACACCCCGCGGCCGC
>NZ_JBHVDM010000156.1:0-7924 GCF_042802775.1 Nocardia sp. NPDC057455
CTGGTCGGAGATCTTCAGCCTCGGGCTCGCCGTCTGCTTCGCGGCGGGAGCGGTGGCGATTCCGGCGCTGTTCACCGAGGACCAGGAAGTGCTCGAGCGCGCCCACGTGGTGTGGTGGTTCTTCGTCGCGCTCATTCCGGTGGCGGGCGTCGTCTTCGCCCTCGACGGGGTGCTGCTCGGTGCGGGCGACGCGGCATATCTGCGTACCACCACTCTCGCCGCCGCGTTGCTCGGCTTCCTGCCCGCCATCTGGTTGTCGCTGGCCTTCGGCTGGGGCGTCGCCGGAATCTGGTCCGGCCTTGCCGCGTTCATGCTGTTGCGGCTGATCGCCGTCGCGTGGCGGGCGCTGTCGGGCCGGTGGGCCCTGGTCGGCGCAGACATGCCGAGGTGACCGACACCCGGCTCGGCCGGTGCGCGTGAATGCGGACGGATGTGCCAAGGTAGGTGTGGTGATACCCAAGTTGATGGCGGTGAGCGACATTCATGTCGGGCACCAGGGCAATCGGCCGGTCGTCGAGCAGATCAGGGCGGACTCGCCGGAGGACTGGCTCATCGTGGCCGGCGACGTGGGGGAGAAGACCGAGGACATCCGGTGGGCGCTGGAGCTGCTGCGCGGCCGGTTCGCCAAGGTGATCTGGGTGCCGGGCAACCACGAGCTGTGGACGACGGCGAAGGACCCGGTGCAGATGTCCGGGGTGGCACGCTACGACTACTTGGTGTCGATGTGTCGTGACCTCGACGTCCTCACGCCGGAGGACCCCTATCCGGTATGGCAGGGCGCGGGCGCCGAGGAGCACGGCGGAGCGGTCACGTTGGCGCCGATGTTCCTGCTGTACGACTACTCGTTCCTGCCGGAGGGAGCCACCACCAAGGCGGAGGGTCTGGCGATCGCCCGCGAGCGCAATGTGGTGGCGACCGACGAGTTCCTGCTCTCGCCGGAGCCGTATCTGACCAGGGACGCATGGTGCCACGCCCGGGTGCAGGTGACCAAGCGCAAGCTCGACGCGCTCGCCCCTGATACCCCGGTCGTCCTGATCAACCACTTCCCGCTGGTCCGGCAGCCGACCGACGTGCTGTTCTACCCCGAGTTCGCGCTGTGGTGCGGCACCGAACTGACCGCGGACTGGCACACCCGCTACAACGTGGTCTGCTCGGTCTACGGCCACCTGCACATCCCGCGCACCTCGCACTACGACGGCGTCCGGTTCGAGGAGGTCTCGCTCGGCTACCCGCGGGAATGGCAGCGCCGCGGCCTGCCCGAGCGCTTGCTGCGCCAGATCTTGCCGACCCCGCAGTACCCGCCGGGCACGCTGAACAAGTGGGGCGGGCACTTCCAGGTGACGCCCGAGATGGAAGCCGCCGCCGCGGAGATGCGCAGCAAAGCGCAGCAGCGGCGCGGACTGTAGTCGCGCCGAACATGGCGCTGCGATACCGCCCTGCGCGGCTGGACTACGCTCGTCGGTGATGATCGAGAACATTCTGCCCACGGGTGTGGCCTCGGCCGAGTTGCTGGCGTACCCGGAGGATCTGCGGCCGCATCCTGCGGAGGAACATCTGATCGCCAAGTCGGTGGAGAAGCGGCGCCGTGACTTCATCGGCGCGCGGCACTGCGCCCGGCTGGCGCTCACGCAGCTCGGCGAGTCGCCGGTTGCCATCGGCAAAGGTGAGCGCGGCGCTCCGGTCTTTCCGCGCGGGATCGTCGGCAGCCTGACCCACTGCGACGGCTACCAGGCCGCCGCGCTGGGCCACAAGCTGCGGTTCCGTTCCATCGGCATCGACGCCGAGCCGCACGCCACGTTGCCGGACGGCGTACTGGACTCGGTCAGTCTGCCCCCGGAGCGGGAATGGCTGAAGACCACCGACTCCGAGCTGCACCTGGATCGGTTGCTGTTCTGTGCCAAAGAGGCCACCTACAAGGCGTGGTTCCCGCTGACGGCGCGCTGGCTGGGCTTCGAGGACGCGCACATCACGTTCGAGATCGAGGACGGCTCCGCCGATTCCGGGCGCGGCAGCTTCCACACCGAACTGCTGGTGCCGGGGCAGACCACCGACGGTGGGCCGCCGCTGATGTCGTTCGACGGCCGTTGGCTGATCACCGACGGGTACATCCTGACCGCGATCACGCACGTCTGATGGACGGACTCGGCGGGCTGCTCGTCATCGACAAGGCCGGTGGCTGGACCAGCCACGACGTCGTCGCGAAATGCCGGAAGCTGTTGCACACCAAGAAGATCGGTCATGCGGGCACCCTCGACCCGATGGCGACCGGTGTGCTGGTGCTCGGTGTGGAGCGCGCGACCAAACTGCTCGGCCTGCTCACCTTGACGACCAAGGCGTACACCGCGACCATCCGGCTAGGGCAGGCGACCAGCACCGACGACGCCGAAGGCGAGGTGCTCACGACGACCCCGGCCGGTCACCTCACAGATGACGACATCACCGCGCGCACCGCCGGACTGACCGGTGAGATCGACCAGGTGCCCGCCACCGTCAGCGCGATCAAGGTGAACGGTGAGCGCGCCTATGCCCGCCACCGCGCGGGCGAAGACGTCCAGCTGGCCGCCCGTCCGGTCACGGTGTCGCGGTTCGACGTGCTCGCCCGGCGCGACACCGGCGATTTCGTCGACCTGGACGTGGTGGTCGAATGCTCCTCGGGCACCTATGTCCGCGCGCTGGCCAGGGATCTGGGCGCCGTCCTCGGTGTCGGCGGCCACTTGACCGTGTTGCGCCGCACCAGGGTCGGCCCGTTCACGCTCGAGCACGCCCGCACCCTGGACGATCTGGCCGCCGCCGAGTCGGGTGCGCCACCGTTGAGCCTCGACATGGACGCTGCGGTCCGAACCGCGTTTCCGCACCGGGACGTCGATGAGAAGCAAGCCGACGACCTGCGCAACGGCCGCTGGCTCGAACCGGTCGGTATCTCCGACGTCTATGCGGCGATCGATCCGGAAGGCCGTGCCATCGCGCTGGTGCGCGAAAGCGGTAAGCGCGCCGCATCGGTCATGGTCGTGCGCCCGGCGAATCTGTAGGGGTGCTGCGATCGTCGGGTGAATCCGTTCTGGCTCGCGCAACTCGGGTGAGTTCGGTTGGAAAACGAGATCGCCCGCCGCCGACTCGATATCGAGCACCTTCGTCTCGGCCTGGTCGCGCCTCGCTGCCGGAATTCCGCGCGCTGTTGGACTTTCTCTCCCGATAGCGGCGCGCGAATCGGCAGTGCCGCGTATGCGACGCAGCCGGGTGTAGTCCGACGAACTGGTCCGCGCCGGACCGAAAGGCGCGGCGGACAGGTCTAATTCCCGATTTGGTGGCGCAGGCGCTGCACCGCGTCGTCCATATGCTCCACGAGCAGAGCGCGGGCGTGCGCGGGCTTCGCGGTGGCGATCGCCTCGCGCAGGCCGACGTGTTCGCGGGCCTGTTCCCGCAGGTCCGGGTAGGTGGTCTGCAAGGCGCCCAGGCACATCCGTGTCTCGATCAGCAACGTGCGGGCCGCGCGGACGAGCCGCGGACTAGCCGCGCTTTCCACCAGCGCCTCGTGGAACGCCTGGTCGGCCTCGGATACCCCCACCGCGTCACCGCGTTCGGCGCAGACGACCATTTCCTCGACGCTGGGCCCCAGCGCCTCGTAGGCGATCGGGCGGCGGCCGTCGAGGATCAGATCCAGCGCGCCGCCCTCCAGCGCCGTCCTGGCACGGTAGATGTCGACGACGTCGTCGAGGCTCAGTTCGATGACGAAGATGCCGCGGTGGCGGATGCTGTGCAACAGGCCCTCGGACACCAAGCGCTGCATCGCCTCGCGCACCGGCCCGCGCGAGACCGCGAATTGCGCGGCCAGGTCGGCTTCGCCGAGCTGCGATCCGGGCGCGAGGCTGCCGCGCATGATCGCCTCGCGGAGCCGATCGGCGATCATCTCCGCGGTCGACTGCCGGTTCACCGGCTCGAAATCAACGACGGACATCGATCTGCCTTTCCGCGAACAAGGTGCCGAGGCCGGGTACGACCGGCTCCGCGCCGGCCAGCCGCAGACCCGCCCAGATGGTGACCTGATTGGCTGTGAGCACCGGTTTGCCCAGCGTAGCCTCCAGGTCCGGCAGTACCGCCATGGTGTGCATCGCGGTGTCGGGGACGAGCAGCGCCTGCGCGGCGGGGTGGTCGTTGTCCGCCGCCAGTCGCAGCACCTGGGCCGGGGTGAGGGTACCGACCTCGGCGGCGGTGTCGATCCCCGCACTGGACATCGAGACGACCTCGATGTCCGCGGCGGCGAGGAATTCCACGAACAGCCGGGCGACCTCGTCGGGATAGCTGGCGGCGATGGCGACGGTGCGCAGTCCGAGCGCGTGCGCGGCGTCGGCGAACGCGATGCTGGTGCTGGTCGCCGGCACGCCCGCGACCTCGGCCAGCGCGCGCACCTGATCGCGGGCGCCCTCGGGTCCGTAGACGAAACTGCCGGACGTGCAGGCCCAGACGATCGCGTCGGGGCGATGCCGGGCGAGCAGCGAGGCGCCGAGGCGCAGTTTCTCCGGGCTGCCCAGTTCGAGCAGTTCGGGAACGGCGTGCAGATCGGTGCCGTAGATGTGGGCTACCGGAAGGTGTGCGCCGATCGCCGCAGCCGCGAGCGGGTAGTCGTCCTCTGCGGCGTGGTCGGGGTAGATGAAACCGACGGTGGGTGCGTCCATGCGATGTTCTTCCTTCAGAAAACGTTGAGCAGCCACTTGCCGGGGCCCATCATCGGCAGCTTCATCCGGCCGAGACATGCCCACATGGTGAGCTGGTTGGCGGTGAGCACCGGCTTGCCGAGGGCCTTCTCCAGCGGCTCTATCACGTCGTAGGTCGGCAGGTTGGTACAGCTGACGAAGACGGCCTGGGCCTCGGGGTCGTCGGCGCCGACGATGCGTTCGGCGATCGTGCGGTAGCTGACCTTCCAGATGCCGCCGCCGAGCCCGAGGTGGTCGGAGCGGACCACCGAACACCCGGCCTCGGCGAGGAATTCGTGCAGCCGGTGGGTCAGGATCTCGTCGTAGGGGGTGAGCACCGAGATCCGGGTGAGGTCCAGATGGCGGATCGCCTCCAGCAACGCGCCCGAGGTGGTGACCGCGTCCTGCGCCCCGGCCCGGCAGATGGTGTCGCGCAACGACTTCTCGTAGGCGAGGCCTTTGATGAAACTGCCCGACGTGCACAGGTATGCCACGACTTCGGGTTCCACGTGCAGCACGTTGTGCGTGGCCGCAGTGAGATGCGCTGCGTCGGAAACCAATTCGGCCATCTCCAGCGAAACCGGGACCGGCTCGTAGGGTGTGCGGGCCAGGTGCAGGCTCACGTCCAGCGGCGCCCAGCGCCAGAGCTCTCGTTCGAGGGCGAGATCGAACGGTGCGATGATCCCGATGCCCCGTTGAGCAACGGGCCCCTCCAGGTCGGGAAAGCTCAGATCCACTACGGCCCCTCTCGCGCTCAGCCGGGACGACCTCCGAACACGATCGGATTGTTGACAATCATACGATGTGATCTTAGTGTGTCAATGTGGAACAGGGCCCGATTGTCGTCGTCCTGCACAGTGACAGTGTGCCCGACGCCGAGCGAATGGACCGAGTAGCAGGCCGCGCCACCATCAGGTACACCGAGGCACCCGGTTTGGCGGACGCCTTGCGCGGAGCGGAGGTCTTGTTCGTCTACGACTTCCGTACGCGGGCGCTGCCCGCCGCCTGGCATGCCGCCGACCGGTTGCGTTGGGTACACATGGGGTCGACCGGTGTCGACCCGGCGATGTTTCCCGAGCTGCGGGCGAGTGATGTAGTGGTAACCAACACCCGGGGCGTCTTCGACGCCGCGATCGCCGAATACGTGCTCGGCCAGATTCTCGGCTTCGCCAAGGACCTGTCCGGCTCGCTGCTGCTACAGCAGCGGCACGAGTGGCGGCATCGGGAATCCGAACTTGTCGCCGGCACGACGGCGTTGATCGTCGGCACCGGCTCGATCGGACGCCATATCGCCCGGCTGCTGCGCGCGGTCGGGATGACCGTGCGCGCGGTCGGCAGGCGCGAGCGCGCGTCCGACCCGGATTTCGGCGAGGTCGCCACCGATCTGCACGCCGAACTGGCCGGCGCCGATTACGTCGTCGCGATTGCCCCGCTCACCGAGCAGACCAGGAACATGTTCGACGCCGCCGCCTTCGCCGCGATGAAACCGCACGCCAGGTTTGTCAACGTCGGTCGCGGGGAACTCGTTGTGACCGACGATCTCGTCGCCGCGCTGCGCACCGGATCGATCGCCGCGGCGGCGCTCGATGTGGTGGACCCCGAGCCGCTCCCCGCCGATCACCCCCTGTGGGAATTGCCGAACGTCCGGATCACCCCGCACAACTCCGGTGACTTCATCGGGTGGCGTACCGAGATCGTCGACGCGTTCACCGAGAATTTCGACAACTGGATCGCCGGACGTCCGCTGGACAACGTGGTCGACAAAAGGCTGGGGTACGTGCCCGGCTGAAGGAGCCCATCCATGAGCTACCCCGACAAGAAACATCCCACCGACCCGACCGCCATGACCGCGGTCGAGCTGGTCTCGGCCTACGCGGCGGGCGCATTGTCGCCCGTCGAGGCGACCGAGGCGATCCTGCGCGCGATCGCCGACCGCGACGGCGCGCTGAACGCCTTCTGTCTCGTAGACCCCGATCGCGCCCTGGTGCAGGCGAAGGATTCCGAGGCCCGCTGGCAGTCCGGTCACGCCCGCGGCCTGCTCGACGGTGTGCCGATCTCGATCAAGGACGTCTTCCTGACCGAGGGCTGGCCCACCCGGCGCGGGTCCACGTCGATCGATCCGGCCGGACCGTGGCCGGTGGACAGTCCGGTGGCCGCACGGCTGCGGGAAGACGGCATGGTCTTCCTCGGCAAGACCACTACTCCGGAGATCGCGTGGAAGGCGGTCACCGACAGCAGGCTGGCGGGTGTCACCCGCAATCCGGCCGATCCGTCCACTACCGCGGGCGGCTCCTCCGGCGGTAGCGCCGCGGCCGTCGCGTCGGGCATGGGCCCGGTCTCGGTGGGCACGGACGGTGGAGGCAGCGTGCGCATTCCGGCGGCCTTCTGCGGCATCGTCGGATTCAAGCCCACCTATGGCCGGATTCCGCTGTTCCCGGCCAGTCCGTTCGGTCCGCTGGCGCACGCGGGCCCGATGGCCCGCACCGTCGAGGACGCGGCGCTGCTGATGGACATCCTGTCCCTGCCGGATCCGCGCGACCCCACCGCACTGGCTCCCACGCTCACCGTGTTTCGTGCCGAGATGCAGCGCGACGTGCGGGGATTGCGCGTCGCGTATTCACCGACGCTCGGCTACGCGAGGGTCGACGCCGAGGTCGCCGCGATCGTGGACGCGGCGGTGGCTCGCCTGGCCGAGGCCGAACTCACGGTCGGCGTCGCCGATCCTGGCTTCGAGGATCCGCGCGAGGCATTCGAACTGCTCTGGGCGGCCGGCGCGGCCACCATGTTGTCCGGCTACCCGGAAGGCACACGCGACCGGGTGGATTCCGGGCTGCGGACGGTCTGGGAGCGCGGTGAAACCGTCACCGCCGTCGACTATCTCGCGGCGCGCAACGTGGCGGCCCAGATCGGCATCAGGATGGGCGCGTTCCACACCGACTACGACGTCCTGATCACCCCGACGGTGCCGATTCCGGCCTTCGAGGCGGGACACGACGTGCCACCGGGCAGCGGCCTGCGCAGCTGGCCCGAGTGGACCCCGTTCACCTATCCGTTCAATCTCACCCAGCAGCCCGCGATCAGTATCCCGGCGGGCACCACCAGCGCGGGCCTGCCGGTCGGGCTGCAGATCGTCGGTCCGCGGCACTCGGACGATCTGGTCCTTGCGGTGGCCCGCTACGCCGAATTCGTGCTGGCGTCCTGAACGCGAGTGGCCCCGCGGCATGCCGCGGGGC
>NZ_JBHVDM010000157.1:0-7883 GCF_042802775.1 Nocardia sp. NPDC057455
GTGCCAACGGTGTGGTGCCGATGCTGAGCGTGCCGGTACCGGGCTTAGTCACGAGAATCTCCGCGCCCGCCTCGTCGACGTAGCGCTTACCCATCAGATTGCCGTCGGCGTAGCCCGCGGCGGGCTCGGCGCCCTGAGCGCGTTGCGCGCCGAGCGGGATCATCGGAACGCCCCCGGCGCGCAGGTCGTCGAGACTGTCCGCAGCCTTCACCACGATCACCTCGGTGTCGCACACCTGACTGCGCAGGCGAGTGCCGTTCTTGACCATTGTCATCCTTTCCTGACGGTGACTACGTATTGACGACATCAGCCGCGGGCCGCGGGCCGTACTCGTCGACGAGTGCGCGGCGCAGGACCTTCCCGGTCGGGGTCGCGGGCAGCGAATCCCGGAAGACGACCCGGTCGGGCGTGCGGGAGCCGCGCAGACCGGCCCGGACGTAGTCGCGCAGTTCGCCCGGGTCCGGTGCTGCGCCGTCGGCGGGCACCACCACCGCCACGATGATCTGGCCCCACTGCGCGTCCGCGACGCCGATGACTGCCACCTCGCGCACCGCGGGGTGCTCCACCAGCACATCCTCGATCTCGGCCGGGGCGATGTTCTCGCCGCCGCGGATGATCGTGTCGTCGGAGCGGCCGCCGATGAACAGGTAACCGTCGGCGTCGAGCATCGCCACGTCTTTGGTCGGGAACCACCCCTCGTCGTCGAGCACCGAGCCGATCCCGGTGTACCGGCCGGACACCTGCGGCCCTCGGACGAACAACTCCCCCGTCGCACCGACGGGTAGCACCCGGCCGTGGTCGTCCCGGATCTGCACCTCGATGCCGGGCACCGGCTGCCCGACCGAGCCGAGCCGTCGCGCGACCGCCGGGTCACCGGACCGGTGCGCGGCCCGGTGATCCTCCGGTCCCAGCACCGCGATCGTGGAACTGGTTTCGGTCAGGCCGTAGGCGTTGACGAAACCGACCTCGGGCAGCAGGTCGAGCGCTCTGCGAACCAGCGGCAGCGCGACTTTGGATCCGCCATAGGCGAGGGTGCGCAGGGTGGGCAACCTCCTGCCGGAGCGCTCCAACTCGGTCACGATGCGATCGAGCATGGTCGGCACCACGGTCGCGGTGGTGACCGACGCACCGGCGACCAGGTCGATCCACCGCGCGGCGTCGAAGTTGCGCAGGTACACCATTGTTCGCCCGGCGTACAGGTTGGACAGCGCCGCGCCGATACCGGCGATGTGGTACGGCGGCACGCAGATCAGAGCGGCGTCCGCCGGTTCGGCCGAGTCGAATTCGACCGTCCCGGTGACGTAGCCGACCAGGTTGTTGTGCGAGAGCTCGACCGCCTTGGGCTTCGAGGTGGTCCCGGAGGTGAACAGCACGACGGCCACCTGATCCGGATCTGGCGATTCGGCGTCGGCGATCGGATCGACGGCGGCCGACGCCTGGACCAAAGCCGGCGAACGCATGATCTTGCCGCCGGAGGCCGCCACGATGTCGTGGTACTCCTCGTCGCAGACCACCAGCGGATCCTCCAGCCGGGTGATCAGTTCGGCCAAGGAGTCGGCGGCGAGCCGATAGTTCAACGACGTGAAGGGAACTCCGGCACCCGCCGACGCGAAGATCAACAGCGGCAGCAGGTGTCCGCCGGTACCGACGTAGGCCACGCTCCGGGCGCCGGAGTTCGCGATCACCGCGGCCGCGCTCTGGACCCGCGAGCTCAGCTCGGACGCGGTCCAGCGCACCTCGTCGCACACCACTGCGAGCCGGTCCGGGCGGCCCGAGGCAGCCATGTCGAGCAAGAGCGAAACGCTCATTCCGCACCCTCTCCGCGAACGCCCTCCAGGCGCTACGATATTGGAATTCTCTATTTTGGAGAATAACATATTCAAGCGGTGTGGACGCAGCGCTATGCGAGCCCTCAGCCGCGGCGACAAGCAACGATGCCGCCATACGGGAAGATTGATCCGAGCCCGCATCCCAACACCTCGGGCGCCGATCGACTGTGCGGCCCGACGCGTTGCGATCACCAGGCACGATCCGCAACCCTTTCGCACGGCGGTGCACGAACGGCGCCGGGCCGCCATGCAGGGCCGAATTTTGCGGAGAACATGCTTTTCGCAGCTGAATGCCATCTCACTGGCAAGTAGAGCAGGGGGAGCGAGCTGGATCGCCTTCCTTTGTGATAACGTCATTCTCGTCAGAGTTGACGCAATCGGATCGCGCGCCGACCAGCCCTCGCTCGCCGATCCGTTGGGACACCGCGGAGGTGGTGATGAGCTCGAGCACCGGATACACCGTGAAATCGCCACCCGGATCGGACGGCGATGCACAGGTCCCGAGCGGCAGCCCGCTCGACGAGGCCGATGCCGAGGAACTCACGCTCGCCGCCGAGGCGGCGGAGGCGGAGGCACAGGCAGCCGAGGCACGCGCCGAGGCAGCCCGCGCCCGGGTTCGCGCGGCCGAGTCGCGCCGGCGAGCGCGCACCGCCTCGCAGCGACTCGATGCCACGGAACCCGTGAAAGCACAAGCACTTTCAAGTTATTCCGCGGCGACAGACGAACCCCGCGACGCGCAGACGCCGGGTGAGCGTTCGAACGCGCACCCGGCCGATCCGACGCAGTCGAGTACGTCGACGGACGACGACCGCGGCGACACCGCGCATCCGGCCAAGGCCGAATCCCTTCCGCGCGCGAGCCTCCGCGACGCACTCGGTCGCCTCCTCCGCAGACGTTCCACGATGGTCGCCGTCGCCCTCGTCGTGATCGCCCTGGCGCTGGCCGGCAGCGGATACTCGATCCGGCACCATCACAACGTCGCCGAGAACAACCGGCGCGCGGCGGAATTCACCGCTGCCGCGCGGCAAGGCGTCGTCGCCTTGACGACCTTGGACTTCAACCGGGCGACAGCGGACGTGCAGCGGGTCCTGGACAATTCCACCGGATCCTTCCGCGGCGACTTCCAGGCGCGGGCCGCCGATTTCACGACCGTGATCCAGCAGTCGCAGGTCGCCACCGAGGGCAAGGTGAACGCCACCGCGATCGAGTCGATGACGAAGGATTCCGCGGTGGTCCTCGTCGCCGCGACGTCGCAGGTCACCAATTCCGCTGGGGCGCGCCAAGAACCGCGCGCCTGGCGGCTGAGCGTGACCGTGACTCGTGAGGGAGATCAGCTCAAGATGTCGAAAGTCGAGTTCGTGCCGTGACCACCGACAGCGCATCGGTCGCCGAACGCGACAGCGAATCGAAGCAGGATGCGGACGAGCCGGCGGACACGAAGCGCCCCGGGAAGGCCGGCCTCCCGAAGCCGAACTCGAGGCATCGGTTGTCCCACATGCTGCGAACCGAGTACACCGCGGTTGCGCTCGCCGTGCTCCTCGTGGCCTCGGTCGCCACCGCCACCTGCTTGTTCTTCTCGCAGTACCGGCCGGACAGCCGAACCGGGGACGAGGCCGCGGCGGCACTCGATGCCGCCTCACGCGGCACGGTGGCACTGCTGTCCTACGCGCCCGACACCCTCGACCGGGATCTCGATTCCGCGAAGTCCTTTCTGACCGGCGACTTCCTGGCGTACTACAGCCAGTTCACCCAGCAGGTCGTGGCGCCTGCCGCCAAGCAGAAGTCGGTCCGGACCAGCGCGACCGTCGTGCGCGCGGCGGTGTCGGAACTGCGCCCGGATGAGGCGGTGGTTCTGGCGTTCATCAACCAGAGCACCACGAGCGCGGAGAAACCCGACCCCGCTCTGGCCGCCAGTAGCGTCCGGGTCACGTTGCGCAAGGCCGACAGCGTATGGCGGATCTCGGCGTTCGACCCGGTCTAGCCCGGTTCGACGTCGGTCCTCACTAGGGAAATTCTATTCTCCTTTTCGAGAATGAGTCTACACTTAGGTATGCATGTCCCTTGGAGCGAGCTACTCGCCTGCCTCGACCTGCGCCAGCGGCCGACATCGCCGTCATCCGTCGCTGCGGACACCCGGCCGGGGACCGGCGGCCGTCGCAGGGAGACGCTGACCGTGTACGAAGGTCCGAGTCAGCGGCTGGACCACGGTTGGCTGTACGGCGGACAACTGCTGGCGCAGATCGTGCGCGCGGCCATGTGCGCCTGCCCCGCGAAAGCGGTCAAATCCCTGCACGTGGTATTCGCCCACGAGGGGAAGGGCGACGCGCCCGTCTACTACATCGTGCAGCGCCAGCACGAAGGCCGCTCGTTCGCGGCGCTCACCGTCACCGCCCGGCAGAAGCGGGACATCGTCGCGACCGCGGTCGTCTCGATGCATGCCCGCGAAGACGGTCCGGACCACCAGACCGTTCCTGGCATCCCCGCTGTACCCGGACCGCGACACCGCACCGATACGCACCTCCTGCCGTGGGAGACCCGATCGACCGCCGACCTCGACTCGATCGCGGCGCATCCGCCCGATTACGAGTTGTGGATGCGAACCCCGCAGGTGCCCGAAGATCTGCACGCCGCCTTGACCGCCTACGCGACCGACCTGAGTCCCATCGGAACCGCGTTGCGCCCGTTGGAAGGATTCGGCCAAAGCGGCAACGGCACCGAGTTCACCTCGGCGACGATCACCCATTCGATCTGGTTCCACCGTGCGTTCCGCACCGACGAGTGGTTGCTGTTGCGCCACCACAGCCCACTCGTCGCACACGGCCGTTGCTTCGGCAAAGGCGACATCTTCACCCGCGACGGGACGCTTGTCGCGTCGTTCGCCCAGGAGGGCCTGCTGAGGTTCCGGCCGTGATCCCCACCCTCTCCTCGACGCACGGAATGGACGACGCATGGACCCGAATCCTTATCTACACGGTCCCGACGCCACACCCAGCCGCTACCGGGTCATCCAATGGGCGACCGGCGGCGTTGGCGGGCACGCGTTGCGCGCCGTACTGGAGCATCCCGACCTCGCGCTCGCGGGTGTGCGGGTGCACGATCCGGCCAAGGCCGGCGTAGACGCGGGCGTCCTGTGCGGATCGGGCAGCACCACGGGGGTCGCCGCGACGACCGACTTCGACGAGATCCTGACACTGGACGCCGACTGCGTGCTGTACATGCCGCGCCTGTTCGATGTCGACGATGTCTGCCGCCTGTTGGTGGCCGGGATCAACGTGGTCACCACGCACGGCGATCTCCGGCATCCCGACACTCTGGACCCGGAGGTGTGCGCGCGCATCGAAGCGGCATGCTGGTTCGGCGGGGCCTCGATCCTGAGCACGGGCATCGCGCCGGGCTTCGTCACCGAGACCCTTCCGGTCGCGCTCAGCTCGATTCAGCGCAAGATCGACCGGCTGACCATCGAGGAGAGCGTCGACCTCGCCCACCCCGGCACGTCACGGTTGCTGGTGGAGACAATGGGTTTCGGTGCCGCGCCCGCACCATTCGACGAACAGCGCCTGGCGCATGCCACCCACACGTTCGGTCCTTCGTTGCGGCTGGTCGCCGACGCCGTCCGCTTGCCCCTCGACGCGTTCGAAGTAGTCGGCGATGTCGCGCTCGCAGAGCACGACGTGCCGCTGGAGTTCACGACGCTGGCGGCGGGAACGGTGGCCGCACAGCGCATCACGATCTGCGGGCGGGGCGGCGGCCGCGTCCTGTTGCGGTTGCGGTCCACCTGGTACTGCACGTCCGCACTCCGACCGGCCTGGCCGGTGCGTGCGACCGGATGGCATGTGGCGATCGACGGCGAGACTCCGATCGAGATGGATCTGCGCTATCCGGTGGACCCGAGCCGGATGAGCGCCATGTCGCCGCGGTACGCAGCCAATCGCGCCGTCAATGCCATTCCTTACCTGTGCGCCGCGCCGCCCGGAATCCGCACCACGCTCGATCTGCCTCCGTTGACCGCTAATCTCGGCTGATTCGCGAACCACGGTCTCGAACGGCCTTCTTCGGTGGTGCGCGCATCGAGCCGTGCGCACGCTTCTGCCTCCAGCGTCAGATCCCCATGAGAGAAATCATACTTTCGATAATGGAGAATGCTATTCTCAAGCGTATGGACGAAGGCAGTTCGCCGACCGCGCACGGCGAAACGAGTTTCACACGGGACACTTCCGCGCCCTTCGAGCACGCCGAGCCGAGTTCGCCCACTTCCGCTTCGACGCACCGCCCCGAGACCACCCGAGCGGGCGCGCCGCGAGCCCGCGACCGCGCGCGCTTGTGGAAACAAGACCGGCCGAGGAAGGTCACGCCTGTCACCGACGTTCCACTGCGGGTGACGGTCCGGGATGTGCTCGACTACTTCGCGAAATGTCCCGACTGCGGATACCCCGCCCAGGCGTCGGCGACGGTGCGGGAACTGCGCGACGGACGGGTCGAGACCGAGGTCCGGCCCAGTTGCGGGCTTCCTTGCGGCTGGCAGGGAAGCCCCCGGATCTCCACGAGTGCGATCGGCGCGGCTCCGCGGCCGTAGCGGCGAGCCGCTCCGGCACGCACTCCGGCCGCGCGGATTTCGCTGCCGGAGTGCGCCGTTCGTGTTCAGCCCACCGTGACGAGGTCGGTGCCGCCCCATAGTCCGGTCAGCAGCAGCTCCCCACTCCGGAATACTTCCGGCACGCCGACGTCGGAGGCGGGCACACCGGCCGCCGTCAGCGCGCAGCCCTTGAACGCCTGCGCGGCGACGCTCAGCGGGTGACGCACCGCACCGAGCCTGCGGTCGAGTTCCTCGGGCAGATCCTCGCCCCACAGCGCGACTTCGATCAGACCATGGTCCAAGCAGTCCAGCACGCCCTGCCGGACCCGGGCATCACCGGCGAACAGCTCCGGCGCCACCGCCACCGCATGCGGCCAGGTGTCGTGCACCGGCGTGGCCAGTGACCGCTCGAGATCCAGGACGGTGGCGCCGAGAATCTGCAATGCCCGCGCGTCGGAGCAGTCGGCGAGCAGCACCGTCACTTCCCAACCCGCCATCGTCCGGTCGCACAGCCAGCCGCCGGCATGGCGCACCACGTCGACGGCGGTCGCGGCGACGACCGCCAGCCGGTATCGGAGCAGATGTTTGCGCGCGTGCGCGCGCCACCCGGTGACCGAATGCGCTCCAGAGAAGCCCCGGTCGACGGAATCGAAGTCTGGAGCAACCATGCTCACCCTCCCTGCACTGGGCCATCAGCCGATCTCGCGCGTGGGGCCATGCCCCGCGAAGCGACCGACACCTACGGTAACACGCTCTCGTAAAGTGAAAGGTAGCTTCTCATCGAGAGAGAATCAATACTCGTGAATCTTCAGACCACCACAACGGGCGAAAACCGCAGTTCCCGAACGCACCCCCACGCCCAGTGAAGCATCTGTCGCCGATCGACGGCACATCATGCGCATTGACTCCGGTCGACCCGTTTGGAAATGTAGTAATCAAATCTGAGAGTCATATTCTCAACAGACAGGAGCAGGCGATGACACTGAGCCCACTTCCGGAGGACCAGTGGGACGACGCGGTGAACGCCGCACTGTCCCGCATGCTGCCCGCGGAGCGCCGCAACCCTAGGGCGGCGGGAAACGCACTCGCGACCTTGGTTCGCCATCCCGCCCTGACGAAAGCTTTCCTCGGCTTCAACGTCCACCTGCTGTTCGGGTCGACACTGGAACCACGGCTGCGAGAACTGGCCATCCTCCGGGTAGCGCACCAACGCGGCTGCGAGTACGAGTGGCATCACCACGCCCGGATGGGCGCTGAAGCCGGGCTCACCGAAGGCGATATCGCCGCGGCCCGCGGCTCGGCGTCCGCCGCCGACGATCTCGACCGCCTGCTGTTGCGAGCCGTGGATGAACTCGCGGAGAAGTCGGCGTTGTCCGAGGAGACCTGGGCTGCCCTGGGCGAACGTCTCGACGAGCGGCAACGCATGGATCTCGTCTTCACGGTCGGCGGCTATACGACGCTGGCCATGGCCTTCAACACCT
>NZ_JBHVDM010000158.1:0-7845 GCF_042802775.1 Nocardia sp. NPDC057455
TGGGTTTTGGTCGGTCGTTGGCGTTGCGGTGTGACGTTGGCGTTGCGGTGTGACGTTGGCGTTGCGGTGTGACGCTGGCGTTGCGGTGTGACGCTGGCGTTGCGGTGTGACGCGCGGTCAGCCGAAGTTGCCCGGGCCGACGTTCCGGCTGTTGCGGGTGCGTAGGGCGTGCACGTAATCCTCTGGCGCGCCCGCTTTTTCGGCGGCGTCGGCGATCACGCCGATGTAGCGGGCCGAGGGCAGGCCGCCCTCGTAGGCGTCCAGCACGTAGAGCCAGGCCAGCGTGGGTTCGCCATTGTCGGCGTTGCGGGTGACGCGCAGGCGGATCTTCTTGTGGATGCCGAAGTCCGAGCCCTCCCAGCGGTCCAGCCGCTCCTCGTCCTCCGGCGACACGTCGTAGAGCACGACGAACACCCGGGAACCGGGATCCTCGACGACCGTCGCGAGAGGCCCTTCCCAGCCGATGTCGTCACCGGCGAAGGTCAGCCGCCAGCCCTCCAACCAGCCCGTCCCGGACATGGGGGAGTGCGGACAGCGCTCGAGCATCTGCGTCGAGTCCATGTTGGACCCGTAAGCGGCATAGATCGGCACCAGCAAAGGGTAGCCAATAATCTTCACGGACCGCGTTCGATTGCCGCACCTGCGGCGCGGCGCGCGGCGGGGAACGGTTGCGCAGCGGTAACGCGGTCGGTAGTGCGAGGCGGTTGGCGGATAACGTTTACCTCGCGCCGGAGATCCCGGCGCGAAGCACGAGCGGAGGTATCAATGACCCGCATCGCGATCATCGGTGGCGGACCGGCCGGCTATGAGGCGGCCCTGGTGGCGGCCCAGCACGGAGCGTCGGTGACGCTGATCGATTCCGACGGGATCGGCGGCGCGTGCGTGCTGTGGGACTGCGTCCCGTCCAAGACCTTCATCGCCTCGACCGGCGTGCGCACCGACCTGCGCCGCGCTCGCGATCTCGGGATCACCCTCGACCCCACTCAGGCGCAGGTGCAGCTGGCCGAGGTGAACGCGCGCGTCAAGGCGCTGGCGCTCGCGCAGTCCTCCGATATCCGCTCGAAGCTGCAGACCGTCGGGGTGACCGTGCTGGCGGGCTACGGCTCGCTGATCGACCGCGGCGGCGGCATGGCCGCGCACCGGGTGCTGGCCGAGTTGGCCGACGGCGCGCAGCAGACCATCGAGGCGGAGGTCGTGCTGATCGCCACCGGCGCGAGCCCGCGTGTGCTGCCGGGCGCGGAACCGGACGGTGAGCGCATCCTCAACTGGCGTCAGCTCTACGACTTGGAGGAGCTGCCGGAGACCCTGGTGGTCGTCGGTTCCGGTGTGACCGGCGCGGAGTTCGTCTCCGCTTACACCGAGATGGGTGTGCGGGTGAAGCTGGTCTCCAGCCGCGACCGCGTGCTGCCCGGCGAGGACGCCGACGCGGCGCTGGTGCTGGAGGACGCGCTCGCAGAGCGCGGCGTCGAACTGGTCAAGCACGCGCGGGCGGACGCGGTGGAGCGTACCGCCGACGGCATCGTGGTCAAGCTATCCGACGGGCGCACCGTTTCCGGCTCGCACGCGCTGATGACCGTCGGCTCGACGCCCAACACGGGTGGCCTCGGGCTGGAGCGGGTCGGCATAGAACTCGACCGCGGTGGTTACCTGCGGGTGGACCGCGTGTCGCGCACGTCGGTGCCCGGCATCTACGCCGCGGGTGACTGCACCGGTCTGTTGCCGCTGGCCTCGGTGGCCGCGATGCAGGGACGCATCGCGATGTATCACGCGCTCGGCGAGGGCGTCAGCCCGATTCGCCTGAAGACCGTTGCCTCCGCGGTGTTCACCCGGCCGGAGATCGCGACCGTCGGCGTCAGCCAGACCGCGATCGACAACGGTGAGGTTCCCGCGCGCACGGTGATGCTGCCGCTGAACACGAACCCCCGCGCCAAGATGTCGAGTCTGCGACGCGGTTTCGTCAAGATCTTCTGCCGTCCCGCGACCGGCGTGGTGATCGGCGGCGTCGTCGTCGCGCCGATCGCCTCGGAGCTGATCCTGCCGATCGCCCTTGCGGTGCAGAACAATTTGACGGTCAACGACCTGGCCCAGACCTTCTCGGTGTATCCGTCGCTCACGGGTTCGGTGACCGAGGCGGCGCGATTGCTGATGCGGCACGACGACCTCGGCTGACCCTTTCTGGCGCCTCCGGTGCCGTGTCCGATCCCGGACACCATGCCCGGTGAACTCGGGGCAGGCGCGGGATGCGGGCGCTCTTGCCACTCATGGCTATTCGCCGCGTTGCCCATCGTGCGCACATGTGGTTCACTTCCGGCAGAGATGCGATCGAAGGACGGTCGCGGAGTTCGGTGTGGGGGGAAGGGTCCTTTCCGAATCGGCACGGCGAACGGCCCGGGTCGTTCGACGATCAGGCGTCTCACCCAGGGACAACTGCATGCGACCGATTCGGCCGCACCCGGGAAGGAAGCGCGAAAAGTGAAACATCGTAAGCCGAGTCGGGCGCAGCGAGCGATGGCGAGCACCTCGTTGCCACTGGCCACAGCGGCCGCCGTGGCCACTCTCTTCGCTGCGCCTGCGGGGGCGGCTCCCAACGATCCGACCACTCCGCCGACGCCCGCTCCGACGCAGCCGGGCGTGAACGAGTCGCCGAGCACCCCGGAAACCACGCAGCCGGAGCCGAACAAGCCGGAATCCAAGCAGGATACGGAGAAGCCGGAGAGCAAGCCGACGCCGCGCCAGCCCGGCGTCACCACGCCGGAGTCGGACCACGCCGCGCCCGACCAGAAGGATCCGAAGCTCGCGAAGCCGACCCAGCCGGGCGTGACCCCGCCGCGTGTCGCGCCGCTGCCGGTCCCCGGCCAGCAGAAGCCGAGCGATCCGCAGGCCGCGGTCTCGCCGGACCAGGCCGCGCCGCAGCCGGGGCAGCAGGCGGCTCCGGAGCCCGGCCGGCAGGCCGCGCCGCAGCCGGAGGCCCAGAGCGACAACACCCAGGCACGGCAGCCGGAGAGTTCCACGCTGGTACAGCCGCAGGCACAGCCGCGCTGGCAGGCGCCACGGATGGAGGCCGCTCCGGCCGCTCCGGTCGTCGAGATGACCGGTCCGCACGCGGAGATCGGCGCGAACATCGATGGCGGCGCGTTGCTGCCGGGCCACGTGGCCAACACCCACCACTTCAGCAACGAGGCGGGCTACGTCGGCACCATCGGCTACCGCACGCCGACCGGCGCGGGTGAAGCCGGTGTCTCGGTGGAGTTCGTCGACAAGAACACCGTAAAGCTGACCACCTACACCGGTGGCGAAGGCCTGGCCTCGAACAACACCACCGCGGTGTTCGACACCACCCAGCTGAACCAGGCCAAGGCCGCGGTGGAGGACTGGATCCGGGAGCAGCCGGGCGGCGCGGCCGCCCTGGAAGCCGCCGCACAGGTTAAGCTTCCGCTTCAGCCGGGCGACTTCGCTCCGCAAACCGTCGACGTGGGTGGTGCCACCACTCAGTGGGGTGGTTCACTCCAGTACTGACACGTGCTGTTTTTCGACGGGTGGGGCGGCCGTTCGCGGCCGCCCCACTTGTGTGTCCTGGGAAAGGATTGGGTGTGACCTCCGAGGGTGATGCGAGGGAGAACGAATCCGACCAGTCCGGTTCGGAGTTCGGTCCGTCGTTGGGGGAGTTCGGGCCGCCGGTTTCCGAGTTCGGGCCGCCCGTTGCGGAATTCGGTCCCCCGATGGGCGCCGACACCGGCCCTGGGTGGCAGGTGCCGCAGCAGGCGGCAGACCACTCCGGACTCACCTGGCGCCCGGCAGGCGAGCCGGAGACGACGCCGGCGCTGCCGCCGCAGTTCCGTGCGCCCGAAGCCACGCACTATGTCGAGCCCGCGGCAGTCGAGCCCGAGCAACCCGCCGCGATGTCCGCGCGCCCGCAACCCAAGGCTGGTGATCAGCAAGACTCCTCCTGGTGGAATCAGCCGACTGCCGAGGGCGGCGTTCCGAAGCCTCCGTCGCCCTCCGAGTCGAGTCTGTCCTGGGCGGAAGACCCGATCGCCATGCGACTGGCGCTGCGCGTACCCACCACACCGGCGCCTACCCGGCGCTCGGGCTCCTCGTCGCGGCGGGTGGTGCTCGGCGCGCTCGCGGCGGTCGCAGTGCTGATCGCGCTGACGGTGACGATCATCGCGGTCTCGCGCGACAACGGGGACGGTACAGACCCCACGGCCTCTGTCGGCACCACCACGGCGGCGTTGAGCTGCCCGTCCCGCAAGGACGGCAAGGTGACCATCGGCAACGGCGCAGGTGACACGACCAGCGGTGTAGGTGCGATCTTGGGCTTTCAGAACGCGTTCTACGTCGCGCGCAACGGGGATCTCGCTCGGTCGTTCGTAGCGCCGGACGCGAACTTCTCCACGGCTGCCGAACTCCAGAAGGCCATCGACGAGCAGGTCCCGGTAGGAGCGACGCATTGCGTGCGGATCACCGAGGTGGGCCCAGACTTCTTCGATGTCGATCTGACCGATCATCGGCCCGATGGCACCACGATCGTGTACCCGCAGAGGGTCACGACCGTCGATCGGGACGGCAAGAAACTGGTATTCGCCATCGTAGAACGGTGATTTTTTCCCACATATTGAGAATCTAATTTCACATTTTGGTAGCTGACATGAAACAGTGAGGGCTCGCGTACCGTGACGTCCTTTCAGGAGGTTTCATGTCGGCGACCACCCCACCGCTGGCCCGGCGTCTCGGCGGCCTGACGAGTTCGGCGATTCGCGATCTACTGAAGGTGGCCGCGCGCGACGACGTCGTCAGTCTGGCGGGCGGTCTGCCCGACCAGCAGTTGATGCCGCGTGACCGGATCGCGCAAGCCGCGGAATCGGCGCTGGCGGATCGCGCACGGCTGCAGTACACCGAATCGGCGGGCTGGGGCCCGCTGCGTGACGTGCTCGCGGAACGAGAGACCGCGCGGCTGGGGCGGCCGGTGCCGCTCGCGGAGGTGTTCGTCACCCACGGTTCGCAGCAGGCGCTGTCGCTGCTCGCGGAGGTGCTGCTGGATCCGGGCGCGCTCGTCGTGGTCGAGGATCCGGCGTACGTCGGCGCGCTGCAAGTGTTCCGTGCCGCCGGATCGCGCATCGTGACCGTTCCGCTGGATGCCGAGGGTATGCGGGTCGACGCGCTGGCCGACCTGCTCGGCCGCGGCGAGCGGCCCGCGGTGGTGCACACAGTGAGCAACTTCCACAATCCGCGGGGTGTCACCATGAGCCCGGCGCGTCGTCGCGAACTCGCCGAACTCGCCGAACGGTACGGATTCTGGGTGATCGAAGACGATCCATACGGCGAGCTGTGGTTCGATCGCCCGTCGCCGGAGCCGGTCGCGGCCTATTCGCCGCACGTGATCCGGCTGTCGAGCGCATCGAAGACGCTCGCCCCGACCTTGCGGGTGGGCTGGATGACCGCGCCCGACGCGGTGTGCAGGGGTGTGGAGCTGTCGAAGCAGGGCGCGGACCTGTGTGGATCCGCCCTGACCCAGCAGATCGCCGCCGAGTTGCTCGCCGACGCGGAGTGGCTGGGGGCGCATGTGCGGGAGATCCGGCGCGTCTATGGTGCGCGAGCGCGTGTCCTGGTGGACGAGCTGCGCGTGCGCTTCGGTGACCGGCTGGTGAGCACCGACGCCGCGGGCGGCATGTTCGTGTGGGTCGACTTCACCGATGGCACCGACACCGTGGACCTGTTGCCCCGCGCCATCGATCTCGGCGTCGCCTACGTCCCCGGCGATGCGTTCGCGGTCTCCGGTGCCCATCGGAATTCGATGCGTCTGTGCTTCACCACCTCCGAGGCGGCGACGCTTCGAGAGGCGGTCGCACGCTTGGCGCGCGCGATAGGTGAATAGTCTCCGGCGACAACAAGTTTCGATTGCCTCCTGATGGATTTACCCGATAGGGTTGCTGACATCCAATAGGAGGGGAGTAATTCTATGATCGGGAAATTCTTCGCAAGCATGGTGATCGCAGTCGGCATCGTCTCGCTGGTGCCGGGTGTCGCTTCGGCGCACCACTGCCAGCCGGTGACCACGTGGTGCCATCCGGGCTAGCCGAGCCGTCGGCCGGAACTGAGTCACGGCTGTCTCGATCGGGCCGGTTCGATCTTCGAACCGGCCCGATCCTCGTCTCACGGGTCTACCGCGAGGCCGGGTCCACGGCCACACTGCCGCCGCACGAAGTAGTCGGAGTCGGTTCGCAGCGGTCGCTGGTCGCGTCCCGGCCGGTCGGAGGGATGTGGCACGGCGAGAGGAGTCGGACCCGCCGCGGTCGTCAGTCCACCCAGCCGTAGGTGCGCTCGACGGCCTTGTTCCACGCGGCGTAGCGCTCGGCTCGGTCGGCGTCCGGCATGGCGGGGCGCCAGGTCTTGTCGGCGGTCCAGTTGTCGCGGATGTCGTCGGTGCCCGCCCAGTAGCCGACGGCGAGACCGGCCGCGTACGCCGCGCCGAGCGCGGTGGTCTCGTTGACCACCGGGCGCACCACGGGCACGTCGAGGATGTCGGACTGGAACTGCATGAGCAGGTCGTTGCCGACCATGCCGCCGTCCACCTTCAGCGTGGTCAGCTCCAGACCGAGCCGCTGGGACTCGGCGTCCGCGCGCATCGCGTCGACCACCTCGCGAGTCTGGAACGCGGTGGACTCCAGCACCGCGCGCGCGAGGTGCGCTTTGGTGACGAAACGGGTGAGCCCGGCGATCACGCCGCGCGCGTCCGGACGCCAGCGGGGCGCGAACAGCCCGGAGAAAGCGGGGACGATGTAGGCGCCACCGTTGTCGTCGACGCTGCGGGCCAGCGGCTCGATCTCGTCGGCGGCGGAGATGATGCCGAGGTTGTCGCGCAACCACTGCACCAGCGAGCCGGTGACCGCGATGGAGCCCTCCAAGGCGTACACCGCGTCCGCGTCGCCGAGGCGGTAGCACACCGTGGTGAGCAGGCCGTGCTTGCTGAACACCGGCGTGGTTCCGGTGTTGAGCAGCATGAAATTGCCGGTGCCGTAAGTGTTCTTGGCCTCGCCCGGCGATAGGCAGGCCTGGCCGAAGGTGGCGGCCTGCTGGTCGCCGAGAATGCCCGCGACCGGCACCCCGGCCAGCGGTCCGGAGCCGATCGGCGCGTAGACCTCCGAGGAACTGCGCACCCGCGGCAGCATCGACTCCGGCACGCCGAACTCCGCGCAGATCTCCGGATCCCACTGCAAGGAGCGCAGATCCAGCAGCATGGTGCGTGAGGCATTGGTCACATCGGTGATGTGCTCGCCGGTGAGATTCCACAGCACCCAGCTGTCGATCGTGCCGAAGCACAGCTCGCCGGCCTCCGCGCGATCCCGCACACCGGGCACGTTGTCCAAGATCCAGCGCAGCTTCGGCCCCGCGAAGTAGGTGGACAGCGGAAGACCGGTGCGATCCTGGTAACGGGCCGCTCCCGCGTCACCGCCCAATTCGGCGCACAGCCGGTCGGTGCGGGTGTCCTGCCAGACGATCGCGTTGTACACCGGCCGCCCGGTCGCGCGGTCCCACACCACTGTCGTCTCACGCTGATTGGTGACCCCCACCGCCGCGATGTCCTCAGCGCTGAGCCCGCTGCGCTCCAGCACCTCACCGAGAACGAATTCGGTATCGCGCCAGATGGTTTCGGGATCGTGTTCCACCCAGCCCGGTCGCGGGAAGATCTGTTCGTGCTCGCGCTGGGCGACGCCGACGACGCGTCCCTGCCGGTCGAAGACGATGCACCGACTCGAGGTCGTGCCCTGATCGATGGCGGCCACATAGCGACGCATCCGTGCAGTGTATTTTGGCCGCGACTTCGTCGCGGCGTGTTCGCGGCCC
>NZ_JBHVDM010000159.1:0-7720 GCF_042802775.1 Nocardia sp. NPDC057455
CCGCCGCCCCGTGCGCGGCGGCGGGCAGGGCGGCAGCGATACGGTCGAACGCGTCCTCGTCGAGCGCTGCGGAGACGAACCACGCTTCGAACGCGCTCGGCGGCGCGTACACGCCACCGTCGAGCAGGGCGTGGAAGAACGCGGGGTAGCGCCAGGTCTCGCTCGCCTTGGCGGCGGCGTAGTCGGTGACCGGGCGTTCGGCGAAGAACACGCTCACCATATTGCCTGCGAATTGCACCTGGTGCCCGACCCCCGCTGCGGTCAGCGCCGAGGTGAACAGTTCGCCGAGCCGCTGCGCGTTGCGGTCGAGCGCGGCGTAGACCGCTTCGTCGGCCGCCCGCAGCGTGGCAAGGCCCGCGGCCACCGCGACCGGGTTACCGGACAGCGTGCCCGCCTGGTAGACCGGCCCGAGCGGCGCGAGGTGGTTCATGATCTCGGCACGTCCGCCGAACGCGGCCGCGGGCAGCCCGCCGCTCATCACCTTGCCGAAGGTGTAGAGATCACCCGCGACGCCTTCCCGGCCGAACCAGCCCGCGCTGCTGACCCGGAAGCCGGTCATCACCTCGTCCATGACCAGCAGCGCACCGTGCTCTGTGGTGAGCGCCCGCAGGCCCGCGTTCCAGCCGGGCAGCGGCGCGACCGCGCCCATGTTGCCCGCCGCCGCCTCGGTGATCACGCAGGCGATCGAGCCGGGATTCGCGGCGAACGCGGCGGCGACGGCGTCGAGGTCGTTGTAGGGCAGCACGATGGTGTCGGCCGCCTGCGCGCCCGTCACACCCGGCGAGGTGGGCAGGCCGAGCGTGGCGACGCCGGAGCCCGCGTCGGCGAGCAGCGCGTCGACGTGGCCGTGATAACAGCCGGCAAATTTGATGATCTTGGTGCGGCCGGTGTAGCCGCGGGCCAGGCGGACCGCGCTCATCGTGGCCTCGGTGCCTGAGTTCACCAGCCGTACCCGCTGCACCGGCGCGACCCGCCGCACGATCTCCTCGGCGAGTTCGATCTCGGCTTCGGTCGGCGCACCGAAGGACAGGCCGCCGCTCGCCGCACGGCGCACCGCATCGACGACCGCGGGATGCGCGTGACCGAGGATCATCGGCCCCCAGGAGCAGACCAGGTCGACGTACTCGTTGCCGTCGGCGTCGACGAGCGTGCAGCCCTCGGCCGATGCGATGAATCGCGGTGTACCGCCGACGGATCGAAATGCCCGCACCGGAGAGTTGACGCCCCCCGGAATCACCGAACTCGCCCGGTCGAAGAGCTGAGCGGAAACCGGCACGGTCGCACTGGTCACGCGCGGAGAAGAACTCACGCGTTCCAGTCTCGCAGCCCCGGAAAATCGGTTCGACGACAGGGTGTAGTGCAGTGATGCAGGCCGCAGCCGCCTGGCAACACGCCGAGGTGATGTTCGCGCGAAATTCGATCGCTGAACGGTTGCCGGTGCGTAGTCTCAGCTCACATTCGTCCATCATTCGGGAGGGTCTGCATGCGGATTGCCATCGTCAGCGTGGGTGTGCTCGCCGTCGTCGCGGGAGCCGCCGTGACGCTCGGGACCGGGTCCGCCGCCGCGCAGCCGTTCGATCAACTCGACCAGGCGCGGCTGGCCATCCCGCTGGACCACACGGCGACCACCATGCTGGCAGGCGGACCGATCCCGGCACTGGTCACCATGGTCGTCCCGCCGAACCGGATCGGCGCCGGGCTGAAGAACGACTCGGCCATCTACCGTGACGATCGCGGGGCGGTGCACGCCACCTTGCGCCAAGTGGTCCTGGAGGCGGCAGGCCATCCGGACGGGACGGTCACCGTCTATCTGAACGCTCCCGGCGCCCGCAACGGCCGGGTGCTGGACATCTACCAGCACTGGAACTGAGCGGGCGCCGCAACGCCGCCGTCAGGCGTACATGCAGGGGACCTGCGCCGACATGGTGTGCAGGAAGCACATGAACCCGTTGTAGGGGCCCGCCGAACCCGAATCCGGCACGAGAATCGGCGCGTCGACCGGGTTCGCGTTCTCCAGGGGCAATCCGGGATTCGCGCCCGCGGGCGCGGCCCCGATCCCGAGGGCGGCGGCCACGGCAAACGCGGCACAGATCTTGACGGCGAACCGGTTCATCAAACACTTTCCTTCATTGACGCGCGTTCCAACTACGGCCGAAATACTAACGGCCGCAGAGCCATTCCAGCCAAAGCGCACGGTCGGCGGGCGTCGGGCAGCGGACGGCGCGCGGTTGCACGGTAACTCGCCGGCGCGCCGCCCGCAGCAGTTCGCAGGCAATCTTCGGCTACGTGAGGCCCAGGCAGAACTTGGCGAACCCGGTGGTCACCAGGCACGCCAACGGCGTGGGTAGCGCGTGCAGTAACGGTGCGGGCGGAGTTGCGGCGAAGACCGGTGTCACCGGAACAGGCGTTCCGGGAACGGCTTCGGCGGACGCGGTGGCAGGTACGGCTGCGGCCGCGCCGATCACACCGGCCGCCACCGCACCGAAAAGTGTTCGCTGGACAGTTGGTTTCATGTCAGCGGCGTTCCCGCGTTCGGCGAGGTCAAACGGCCGCAAGCGGACTCGCGCCGATCAGCGCGTGATCTCGGCGCCACGGCGACCGCGCCGGAGCCGGGCCACGGCGTCGATGGCGAGCACCCCGGCCACCGCGACGAGCGATGTGGCCAGCAACCACCACGGGCCGGTGTAGCGGGTGGCGGTGAAGCCCGGGACGTCGCCGGCCGGCGCGAAGTCGGTGGTGCGCACGCCCGCGCGCGCGCTCAGCACCGCCGCGATCAGGGCGAGCACGAACAGATCCAGTTCCACGAGCACCGCGACGATCCAGCGCCTCATCGGTCCACTCCGTCCGAACTGCGCTGGACGGCTTCGGTCAACGCCGTTCGCAGCGCCTTGTGGTCTCTGGCCCACGCCTGCGCCAGGCCACCGTCGGCCAGCCGCAGCCCGATGCCGGTGCGGCGGCGAGGCACCCCGCTCAGCTCACCGAGCGCCCTGGCCGACTCCCATTCCTCGTCGTCCCAGGAATCCTCGTCGCGCTCGGGAAGGACCTCCGCGATCGAACTCAGCGGCAGCGACTCGGTGCCCGATCGCAGCGTCTGCGCGGTGAGCTCGACGCTGACGTGCCGCTTGCCCGCGACCACCTGCAACGCGACGAAACCCGCGATCAGCGCGGCGCAGAACACCAGGGCGAACCAGTGCACGGCACCACCGGTGACGAGTTCGAGGATGACAATGGTCAGGCACAGGATCGGCCCATACGCCACCGTGCGCCAGCGAGCACCCGGTTCGGTGAACAAGACGGCGGCAGCGGTCACGCCCGGCCTCCCGCGGCAGCGCGCGCCGGCACGGCGAGAAGTGCGATCAGCGACTCAGGCCGGGCAGCAACAGCACGGCGACGGTCAACACGGCGAACAGGATCAACAGGCTCAAAACGGCCAGATCCCGACGAATGCTGTGCGGCTGCTGGATCACCACTCGCATCTCTGCCTCCGATCCTCCGGAGCCATCTGCCGAGTTCCCGCACGAAATACACGACAACGCATGACAAACGACTACCGGTTCCCATGTCCACTGTGACAACCCTCACCATACATGCCGGACTGTCTCGGACAAATTGGAAACGTGTTCCATCAGCGCCTGCCGGGCTGGAAGTACGCGGTGGAATCGGGCCGGTGGGACAGATAGATGGCGCCGACCGCGAGCACGGCCTGCACGATGGACGCGCCGCCCGCGACGAGCGAAGCCGTCCCGGACACCGCGTCGATCGCCAGCAGCGCGCCGACGCCGATCACCACCACCCACGCGCCGAGCACCGTCAGCACGGTGCGTGCCCATTGCTTGCCGCGCCCGAACTGATGCACGATCACCGATGCCAGCGCCGCGACGCCCAGCCCGATCAGCACCACGACGACGTACACCAGCGACACCATCAACTCCGCACTGGCCAACGTGACCTGCGGATCCTGCACCCTCGCCTGCTCGAGGACCTCTTCGGCGAACGTGCGCCGCTGATCCAGCGCGGCCACGATCGAGGCGATCAACTGCACGACGCCGAATCCGATCACACCCCACCACAGCTGCCGCGCGGTACCGACGTCCTCCGGCATCGGGGGCCGGGCCGGGCCCGCGGCGAAGGGTCCCGCCATATTCGTCACGACAGCCAGTTCGCAGCCTCGGTCGCCCAGTAGGTGAGCACGATGTCCGCGCCTGCGCGGCGGATACTCGTCAGTGACTCGAGGATGGCGCCACGGCGGTCGATCCAGCCGCGCTCGGCGGCGGCGGCGATCATCGCGTACTCACCGGAGATCTGGTAGGCGGCGACCGGGACCGTCGAGCGATCGGCGACCTCGCGCAGGATGTCCAGGTACGACATGGCCGGCTTGACCATGACGATGTCGGCGCCCTCGGCCAGGTCCAGGTCCAGTTCCCGGATCGCCTCGCGGCGATTGGCCGGGTCCTGCTGGTAGGTGCGCCGGTCGCCTTCCAGCGAGGAACCGACGGCCTCCCGGAACGGGCCGTAGAACGCCGAGGCGTATTTCGCGGAGTAGGCCAGGATGCCGGTGTCGACGCGTCCGGCCGCGTCCAGGCCGTGCCGGATCGCGCCGACCTGTCCGTCCATCATGCCGCTGGTGCCGAGCAGGTCGGCGCCCGCCTCGGCTTGGGCCAGCGCCATCTCGACGTAGCGGTCCAGCGTCGCGTCGTTGTCGACCGCGCCGTCGGCGGCGAGCACGCCGCAGTGGCCGTGGTCGGTGAACTCGTCCAGGCAGGTGTCCGCCATGACCACGGTCGAGTCGCCCACCTCGTCGGCGAGCGCGCGCAGGCCACGGTTGAGGATGCCGCGCGGATCGCTGGCGGCGCTGCCGACGGCGTCCTTGTCCTCCGGGCGCGGCACGCCGAACAGCATGATGCCGCCGACACCGGCCGTGACGGCCTCGACGGCCGTCTTGCGGAGCGAATCCAGCGAGTGCTGCACCACGCCCGGCATGGAGCCGATCGGGCGCGGCTCCGCCAAGCCGTCGGCCACGAACATCGGTAATACCAATTGCCGTGGTTCGAGTGTCGTTTCGGCCACGAGACGACGCAAAGCCGGGGTGCGGCGCAACCGCCGTGGGCGGTCCATTCCGGTCATGAATCGCACGATACGCCCGGCGCGATCGGCTGTCGCGAGCGCCCGTGGCCTGCTTTCGACCCCCGGCCCGTTACGCGGCGATCGGCCATGTCATCCGACTGATAACGGTGTGTGAAATCACACCTCGCGCCGCGCGCGGAGGCGCATACTCCGACTAGGGGCGAGACCCGCTGGGGGACAGCATGACCGATCCGCACATCGACATCTCGCTTGCCAGAGCCGCCGACTTCGAGTCGTGGGTGGCGGTACTGCTGGCGGACTGGTGGCCGGTACTGACCGACGGTTTGCCCCCACCCTCGGCCGCTCTGCGAACCTGGCGCGCCACCGACGCCACCGGGCAGAACATCAGCGTGGAGTTCGTCGCGCGACAATCGGCCACGTCGGTGGTGATGCCCTGCGCACACGTCGCCTTCCCCACCCTCGGCATCCGTCCCGACGAGCGCGAGTGGGTGCGCAGCCGGGGGACGCACCTGGTCGGCGGCACCGAGGACGCCATGGTCCAGCTGCGATTCTCCGACATCGCCCGCAGCGTCTTCCTGCGTCTGCAGAGCAGGCCGTGCTGGGTGCTGGAAGAGGCGGGCCGGCTGCTGCGCCCCGGGGCGGAGTGCAGCCTACGGTTCCCGTGTACCACGTCGGGACCTCTGGACGTGCGGGTGGCTCGCAACAGCGCACGGCACCTGCTCGCCCAGCACAGCGCACGCCATGCCACCCCGGCCGACCCCCTACAGCTCGGGCCGCCGCAGCGGGTCGCCGACATCGGCTGGGCCTTCATCTTCCCGTGGTCGACCACATCCTGGTACCTGGACGGCTCCGTTCCCACGCTCCCGCCGGGCGGCCGCGGGCCGATCGTGGTCGTCAAGGACACCGGCCACACCTGGCTGCTGGACAGCCTCCGCAACTACGACGCGCAGCTGGCCGCGTACGCGCGGGCGAACGGGTACCGCGCCCCGCTCGAACAGGCGCGATGATGGACAGGGTGGTTTCCGCGGGATATCGCGAGGCGGGGTGCTGAGATGACCGAGCGACCGAGCGAGGCCGACTTGCTCGCTATGCAACGGCGCGCCGAAGCGCTGTGGGACGCCGGCGACGCGGCGGGCGCCGAACACTGGCTGCGCCGGGCCGCCGCGGGTGGCAGCGCTCCCGCCATGGGGATGCTCGGGGCGTTGTTGGGGGCCGACGGCCGGATCGGCGAGGGAATTCGCTGGCTGGAGACCGCCGCCGCGCACGGCAACCAGGCGGCGGGGATGCAGCTGGGCCTGCTGCACACCGAGCGCGGGAATCTCGACGAGGCCGAGCGCTGGCTGCGGCCTGCCGCCGAGCGCGGATTGCCCGAAGCCCTGTGCAACATGGGCGTTCTCGCGAATCGGCGCGGCCGCGACGAGGAGGCCGTGCAGTGGTACGAACGAGCCGTTCGCGCCGGAAACCCGACGGCCATGCGCACGCTGGGCCTGCACTTGGCGCGCCGCGGCGAATTCGACCGCGCGATCGACCTGCTCACCGAGGCCGCGCGCCGCGGAAGAACCGATGCGATGGCGGTGCTGGGCGCGCTGTACCTGGACCGCGGCGACCGAACCGAGGGTTCACGGTGGCTGCGCAAGGGCGCCGAAGCGGGTGACCCCGACTCGATGTTCCATCTCGCGCTTCTGCTGCGCGTGTCCAACACTCCCTACCTGGCAGGGGATTTCACCGACCCCGAGGTGTTGCGGACCGCCGCCGCCATCGCGACCGGCCGCACTCCGGCGCAGCGGGAGGCCAGGCGGTGGCTCGAACGCGCGGCCGCACTCGGCCATCCGCAGTCGCTGCGGCTGTTGCACGACATGTGAGCCACCGCGCGAGCGAAAGCCCTTGTAACCAGCGAACTTTGTCGGTGCCCCCGGGTAGAATCGAAGGTACGTTCGAGGGGGCTTCCGCCCCCGATCGCCACGGGAGGGATGCCAATGCGCACACCACAAACCGTTCTCATCGATCGCCCTTACGCTCCGCTGGAGAAGCGCCGGCTGCCCGCCGGCCGTCCCCGGGCGTGGTACGTCCTGCACAACCGGCGGCTGAAGGCGATGCGCCTGGCGATCGCACTGCTCGACTCCGGCGTCTACGCGCCGAGTTACGCCACGAACAAGCGGATCAGGCACACCGCCGAGGTGATCGGCATCCGCCCCCCGTCCGACGCCACCTGCTCCATGGTCCGCACCTTGATGCGCAAACGGTACTGAGAGCCGATCCATCGTTCCGGCTCGCGGTCGCGAAGCCGCCTCCACAGGAGAGCGCGCATTCGCGACCGCGAACGAACGGAAAGGCGGCCCTTCAACGAGGCCGAAATTCTCTCGGGCCCTGTAGCCAACGAGCGGCACGAGCCCACATCGCGACGCAGGTACGCACCGATACGACGTCGACCATCGCGCTGGGCACCCGGCAGCGAGACCGAGCATCTTTACGCCCGGCGACGTGAAGCGGTCACCCGCCCCACGCGGTCAGAACGGCGAGCTGTGGTCCGTAGCCGTCGTCCTTACGCGCCCAGCGGACCCCAACCACGTCTTTCGAGCGAAGCGAGACCGAGCATGTTCCGTTCGCGGCCCGGCTCGCGTTTGCGCGGCCGCCG
>NZ_JBHVDM010000160.1:0-7460 GCF_042802775.1 Nocardia sp. NPDC057455
CGGCTGGACGATCTGGTCGGGCCCTATCTCGAGCGCCGGGCGCAAGGGTCGCCGCACCCGGTGATCGACTTCTTGTTCACCTACTACGGGCACAAACCCGCCCAGTTGCGGCGCTGGCATCCGGGATTCGGCATCGGCCTGGCGGATGCCGCCGAGTACGCAGGCGCCCGTGGATATCACCGTGCCGACGAATCGACCACCGGGGGTCCGGACGCGCGGAGCGTCTACACGGCCGATCCCGCTTACCTGGTCAAACGCCGGGACACCCTCGCTTTCGTCGCGAACCTGTTGCGCGCCACCGCTTCCCGGCCCGCCCAGTTGTCCTGCTTCGGCCTGCACGAATGGGCGATGGTGTATCGCACCGACGATATCCGTCACCAGAAGGTGCCACTGCGGCTCGGGCGAGCGGGCACCGACGCGGTGGTCGACTCGATGTCGCTGCGGTGCACGCATTTCGACGCCTATCGCTTCTTCACCCCCGACGCCGTGGGCCGCAATGCCGAGCCACTCACCCGCGACGACCAGCTCCACCGCGAACAACCGGGCTGTCTGCACGCGAACATGGACTTGTACAAATGGGGTTTCAAGCTGGTTCCGCTGATCTCCTCGGAGTTGCTACTGGACTGCTTCGAGTTGGCCCGTACCGCACGCGAACTCGACATGCGCGCCAGCCCCTACGACCTGTCCGGGTTCGGCTACGAACCGGTGCGCATCGAGACGCCCGCCGGGCGAGCCGAGTACGTCCGCGCCCAGTCCGGGCTGGCGGAACGCGCCGCCGAACTGCGACGAACCTTTCTCGGCCTCTGCGACCAACTGCTGGCATCGGACGAGCACGCGGAACCCGCCCAGCACTGACACCGCCGTAACGGAAAACTTCGCAAATCCGTGCGGAATTCGATGAAACGGTCCCCGAAGTTTCCGCCGATTACTACCATTCAGTCAGTTCAGCGGTGACTGTCCCAGTCACCCTGGGTAGCCACGCTCGACGACGAAGTTGGGGGGTCGCGACGATGCGCCCACTGGCCAGGCTGTGCCGTGCCAAACCGCTCGCTCTGCTCACCATCGGCATGGTCACGGCCGTGCTGCTGCCCGCGAGCGCCTCGGCCGATCCGCCATCGAATGTCCGGAACGCCGTTCAGGAATTCCTCGACGTCGGGCGCACTTCGGTGCCCCGGGCCGACTGCGGACCGGGAGCCGCACCCGAGAACGGTCTGCAAGGCGATGTCACCGCCGCCGACCGCGACAGTGGGCGCAGCACGCAGGGCTACCGGTGCAACATCTCCTTCGTCGGCGGTTACGCGGGCCGTGGCGCGGGCATCACCTCCACCAGCTTCGAGCACTGCGCCTATCTGGGCTCGTTCTTTCCCGGCGATCTGATCAGCGAGGCGCGCGGCGTCCAGGTGTTGGACGTGTCCGATCCGGCGCATCCGCGCCCGACCATGACGCTGACCGAGCCGGCTATGCTCGCGGGCACCTGGGAAAGCCTCAAGGTCAACACCGAGCGCAAGCTGCTGGTCGGCACGGGTGTCCCGGTCGGCGAGGGCGTGGGCTACCTTTCGGTCTACGACATCTCCGATTGCGCGCATCCGCGACTGCTCAATCCCGGCCCGGGGACGAATCTGCTGATGCCGCTGCCGATCACCACGCATGAGGGCGGCTTCTCCCCGGACGGCAACACGTACTGGGCCTCCGGAATCGCGCCCGGATTCGTCAGCGCCGTCGACCTGTCCGACCCGGCCCACCCACGCGTGGTCTGGCAGGGGCTGACCGGCATCGAGGCGCACGGCTTCGGCATCAGCCCCGACGGCAGCCGGATGTACATCTCCGCACTCGGCGGCTTCACCGTCCTCGACATCAGCGCGGTGCAGCGCCGCGACCCGAACCCGCAGGTGCACCACCTCGGCCGGGTGTTCTGGACGGACGGTTGGGCGACCCAGCACAGTGTCCCGGTCAGTTACGACGGCAAGCCCTACCTCTACACCGTCGACGAGGGCGGCTCCGGCGGAGTCAAACTCATCGACATCTCCGATGAGACCGCGCCGAAGGTGGCCGGCAAGATCAAGCTCGAGATCAATCTGCCTCAGCACCTCGACAGCAATATCGGCTCCTCCATGGGCGGGTCCGCCTTCGCCTACGAATCGCACTACTGCGCCGCGGATCGGCAGGCGAATCCGACCGCCCTGGCCTGCGGGTGGATCTCCTCGGGCATCCGGGTCTTCGACATCCGCGATCCCTACGCCATCCGCGAGATCGCCTACTACAATCCGCCCGCCCGCACCGGGCAGAACCTGAGCTTGTGGAACTCGCCGCACGCGCTCGCCTCGATCATCGGCGTTCCGCTGATGAGCGCGCCCTCCGCGCTGCGCGCCGTCCTGGAGGGAGAGTTCAACCCGCTGGATGCCACTACCCCGCGCACCGGCCGGCTCGCCTTCGGCGACGTGTCCACCGACTGGTGTCTCTCGCCGCCGGAATGGCGCGGCTCGCAACTCTACGTCGCATGCTCGGACAACGGATTCATGGTGCTGCAGCTGGACGACGGTGTCTATTCGCCACCGGCGGACCAGCACTCGGTCGTCGGGTCATAACGATGCGGCACTGGACGCGCGCCGCGGCCCTGGCTTCGGCGGCCTTCGCGCTGCTCGTGCTGGGCGCCGGGCTGCGTCCCGCGATCTTTCCGGAAAGCCGTTCCGCCACAGCGGTTCTCACCGAGGTGGAGGTCGGCTTTGTCCAGGACATGACCACCCATCACCAGCAAGCGCTGCTCATGGTGCAGCGGCTGGATCGCTCGGTCGATCCGGCGATCTCCCGGTTGGCCGAGCAGATCGACCGCACCCAGCGCATGGAGATCGGCACCATGCTCGGCTGGCTGCGCCTGGCCGACGCGGCCCCCAGCTCGGCGCACCCGATGGCATGGATGCACAGCGCGGACGCGTCAGCGCATCGGCATGCAGCAGCGCGGACCGCCTCCACCCCGCTGATGCCCGGGATGGCGAGCGCAGCGGAACTGGACACTTTGGCGACGGCGCGTGGTCACGACGCGGAAATCTTGTTCCTGCAACTGATGCTTCGCCACCATCAGGGGGGCATCGCGATGGCCGAGGCCGCCGACGGCCTGCTGCGCTCCGGAGCGGTCAAGGAGATCGCGCGGTCCATGATGCACGGGCAGGGTCGGGAAGCGGGGGCGATGGGCATGCTGCTCACCCAGCGGGGGGCCACTCCACTGCCGTGACCATCGGTCACGATGCCACATGCAATCCGAAGCCGGTCGCTCCCCGTGTCTCCCGCCCCGGCTCGAGGCGCAGGCTCCGGTCGTAGTCGCCCCCGGCTTGCGAGCGGTACCGAATCGGCTCCAGCCGCGCCAGCTCCGACATCCGCCGCCGTAGGTCCCGCACGACGTCACCGAAGCCTGCGGAGTCGAGCCGAATGGCGTCGTGCACCAGGAACGGCGGCAGCACGTCCATACCGGTGTAGTACAGGATGCCGTGGTGGATCGGGAACAGCAGATCCTCGGCCGGGCCGTTGATCCCGCGATCGGAGTACGACGGCTGCTTGCCCCCGACCGCGACCACGAGCATCGCACGCCGGCCCGCCAGGACGCCCGCCCCGTACCTGGGCACCGCCTTGCCACCGGCTCCGTAAGCGAAACCGCAGGTGAGAACCCGGTCCACCCAGCCCTTCATGATCGCGGGCATACCGAACCACCAGAGCGGGAAATGCAGGACGACGGCGTCGGCCCACAGCAGTTTCTCCTGCTCGGCGCGGATGTCGGGGCTCAGTGTGCCGTCGCGGTAGGCCACGCCCGAGGCCAGCATGAAGTTGGGCTCCTCGACCGCACCGAAATCGTCGGTGTCGGCGGCGGCCTTCCAGCCCATCGCGTAGAGGTCGGTGATCCGCACCTCGTGCCCGTCGGCTCGTAATTGCCGCACGGCCACGTCTTTCAGTGCGCCGGTGAGTGAATCCGGCTTCGGGTGGGCGTACACGATCAGTACGTTCATTCCGGCTTTCGTCACATCCCGGCGCAACAGCGTCCGCAACGGCGGAATTCCGCCATCTCCTCGACCAGCGCGGACGTTCAGCGGCCCAGGCGTCGACGGCATCACGCCGCTGGACCGAGTGCGGGCCGAGACGGTCCGCGCGCAACCGGCGCTCGACGTGCTCGGTTCGGTGCTGCTCACCGGGCGCCCGCTGCGTTCGCTCGTCGGTGTGCCGAGCGGCCTACGTCGCCGTGCATAGCCGCATTCGCAGCGGGGCGATCGAGTCGGGCCGAGAGGCGTCCGGGTCGACGCCCGGCATGGAGCGCACCCGATGTCTTGCCGCGGAAGTCAGCGCTCCCGAGGACATCGAGCGACTACGCCCGGCCGATACCGCACAGGTCCGGCCGTGCGGGTGGGCGGCGGTCGACGACGTGGTGCCCTCGATCACGCGGCTCGCCGGTCCGGGCGGCCCGTGGATGACCAGCGGGATCATCGTCGTCGACGGCGGCAGGGCGGAGTGACAGGTCGCCCGGCGAAGGTCCGGCGGCGCCGCGGCGGTATGGTCGGTCGAGCCGGGTCATGGTAATCGGCCGGAAGAGGTTGAGCAGCAGATGACTCGGACGGATGCGTTCACGGTGCCGGGGCACGTGCGTGGTTATCCGGGAGTGGCGTTCGGCGGGTACGTGGCCGGCCTGCTCGCCGCAGCCAGCGGCGCCCCGCAGGTGCGTGTCGACTTCCGGCGCGGCGTTTCCGTGGATACTCCGGTAGTGCTGGCCGCCGACGGCTCGGGCGGCGCGTCACTCACCGATCAGGACGGCGCGGTGCTCGCCGAAGCGTCCGCGGCGATGCTCACGGTCACGCCACGGCCCGCACCTCCTTGGGCGGAAGCTCTGGCAGCGACTGCGACCGCCGATGTGCTGCGCAAGATGAGCCACTGCTATGGCTGCGGAGCCGCCTGCGCACCCGGCCGCGGCTTGCGCCTGTCGCCCTGGGCCATGTCCACCCACGACATGGTCGTCGCCGCCTGGACGCCCGATCCCCTGCTCGGCAGGCCCGACGGCTTCCTCGCCACGGAGAACGTCTGGGCCGCTCTGGATTGCCCCGGCGGCTGGGCCGCGATGGCTCTGCGTGATCTGCGCCCGGGCGCGGTCACCGCCGCTCTCACCGCCGCGCAGTTCGAACCGGTCCGCGCCGGTGACCCCTACCTGTCCTACGGCTGGCCGATCTCCGCGAACGGCCGCAAACACACAGTCGGCGTGGCATTGACCCGCCCCGACGGCACGCTCTGCGCCCTTGCCGAGGCCCTCTGGATCGAGCCCCGGCAGCCACTGCCGTTCGAATGGTGATCCCCCGCACCCGAAGCTGTCGGTGGCTATCGGTAACGTCCGCGCCATGCCCTCGTCGGTACACGAAGTCCTCATCGAATTGGTCCGCCGCAGACCAACTTTGGTCGCCGAACTGCTGACTTCCACGCTCGGACTATCACTTCCCGAGTTCGACCACGCCCGCGTGGACTCCGGCGACCTACCGGACATCGAACCGACCGAGTATCGTGCGGACCTGGTCGTCACTCTGACCGACGCCGACCTCCCGGTGCTCGGCATCGTCGTCGAAGTGCAGCTGCAGCGCGACGACGACAAGGCATGGAGCTGGCCGGTCTACCTGACGACGTTGCGAGCGCGCCTGCGCTGTCTCGTCCTGCTGGTCGTCGTGTGCCCGAACGAACGTGCCGCAGGGCACTGTCGCCGCCCGATCACCGTCGCACCCGGCTTCACCCTGTCGCCGATGGTCCTCAGCCCGGCCAACGTGCCGGTGGTCAGCGACACCCACACCGCGCTCGAGCGCCCCGACCTGGCCGCACTGTCCGCCATCGCCCACCGCAACGACCCCGAACGCGACTCGATTCTCACCGCCCTCGCCGCGACAGCACACGACTCCGCGGACGGCAAAAGGTACATTGACCTGGTACTGGCCGCACTGCCGAAAGCAGCGGCCCGGCACTTCCTGGAGATGCTGATGACGACCGACACGTCCCCGTACTACAGCCAGTACTTCAAGCAGCTGTACGCCGACGGCTTGGCCGAGGGCGAAGCCAAGGGCGAGGCCAAGGCGTTGCTCACCATGCTCGGTGCCCGCGGATTCGACGTCCCCGCAGTGCTCACCGCCGAGATCGAGGCTTGCACCGATCATGCGCGCCTCACAGGATGGATCACCCGTGCCGCTACGGCGAGCGCGCTCGACGAGGTCTTCGGCAGTCAGGAGTAGACCGCCGAAGCAGGTGGCGAACCGGACTCGATCAGCTGACACCGGGCTGATCGAGCCAGTCGCGCACTACGCCGTCACCGCCCGCACTCTCGGGGCGATCGTCGGCGAGCGGACTCAGTGAGTGTCGACGAAGCGGTACCACTGGTGGTCGAAAGCGGAGTATTCGATGCCGTTGGTGGCGGGCGGGCCGAGGTGGGGTGGAGTGGCGGGGTCGCGGAAGAAGGCGAAGCCTTCCGAATTCGCGTCGCCCGCCTGGGTGTAGAACAGGCAGCCGCCGTCACGGGGCGTGACGAAGGTGATGGTGTAGACGCCGAGTCGGGCGCGGTGGCCGGGGTGGGCGCAGTCGACGGCTTGGTCTTCGAGGATGCCGCGGGACAGCCGCCAGCCGGTGTCCTCCGGGACGTCGTAGAGCGTCAGCGCCACCAGGACGCCGATCAGCACGGGTGAGGCGAGGCTGTGGAAGAAGGCCCGGTAGCGCAGCAGGCCGAGCAGTCCGAACAGGACGGCGATCCCGCCGAGCACGCCGAGGACCACCCACAGCACGACCAGGGTCGGGAACGTGCCCTCCGCGGCGAGTTGCCAGAACAACGCCGCGCAGCAGAGGGCGACCAGGGCGGTCAGCAGCCCCATCCACAGTACGAACCAACGAGGAATACGCGACCGTGTGCGCACGGACTCTGCGGAGTTCACGTGTTCAAGATACGAGGGGCATGAGCTTCGCGCGCGGGATCGGTGCCGAAATCGCCCGGCCCTCTGGCGGTCACCGCGACTCGGAGGCCGCGACGAGCACGGTGGAAAGCGCCGCGGCACCGGTGCACATCCAATTCCGAAAGCCGCGCGCGAGAGTCCCCGCGGTCTACTGCGGCGATGTCCATCGAATTCGGCATCCGATGGTCCGCCGGGCCGGGGTCCCCGGTGTGAAAACAAACATTCCGGAACGTTTTTCGATTCCGGCCGGAACCGGAAAATCCCCCGGCCAGTAATACCTGACCAGGGGATTCGCTACTCGAAACAGATCGTGCACCGCACGCTCACAGCGGCGGGAAGCCCGCCGATCCGGTGGCCATCCAATTCCAGAACATCGCCGCGCGATTGGCGAGCAATGCCACGATGTCGAGCACAACGCTTCCCATGAATCTTCCTCACAAATCGAACGATCTCGTGCGGCACCCAGGGTAACGGACCGATAAACGGGAGTCGAAACTCCGACCGCCGCTGAAG
>NZ_JBHVDM010000161.1:0-6929 GCF_042802775.1 Nocardia sp. NPDC057455
GCGCTCGCGCGTGCCCTGCGCGCCGCCCAGGCAGTCCGCAGCACGCATCGCTCCGACGCCCCCCTTCGCGTGCAGATCGACCCGGTCGACATCGGCTGACCCCTCATCGACCAGCGGCCCGTCGGCGCGCTGGACGCGCGTCAGGCGAAGGCCGCTCGATTGCGAACCGCCCACTCGGCGTACTTCGCGGCGGGCCGCCCGAGCACGCGTGGTACATCCGGGCTGATCCGCTGCTCGGCGGGCGTCGGCTCGCCGAGGATCGTCAGTGTGTGCTCGACCACCGGTTCGGGCATGAAGTCGAGCATCGCCGAATGGGCCTGCGCCCGAGTCAGTTCCATGAATCGGAGCGGCTCGCCCAGCGCCGTGCCGAGTGCCGCTGCCTGGGCTCGCGGTGTGGCGAGTTCGGGTCCGGTGAGGGTGTAGACCTGTCCGGCGTGCCGGTCGTCGCGCAATGCCGCCGCCGCGACGGCGGCGATATCGGCCGGATCGATCGAGGGCAGACCGATGTCGCCGAACGGCGCGGCGACCATACGCTCCACGCGTACCGAATCCGCCCACGCGTATGTATTGGAGAAGAACCCGGCAGGCCGCAGGAAGGTCCAGGCCAGCCCGGAGTCTCTGATCGCCTGCTCGTAGGCGACGAGCCGGGCGTAGCCCGCCGCGTCCGGCCGGGTCGCTACTCCCTGTGAGGACACGAAGACGACGCGCCGCACGCCCCCGGCCGCGGCGACTTTCAGCACCTGCTCGGGCTCTGGGCCCCCCACCAACTGCTCGCCGGTGATCAGGAGAAACAGTGTGTCGGCTCCCGTCAAGGCAGGCGAAAGGCTTTCCGGCACGCCGAGATCGGCCTGGACCGGCCGGACGCCGTCGGGCAGCGAGAGGTCCGCATGGCGGGCGACTGCCGTCACCTCCTCGCCGGCGTCCGCCAGCAAGCGCACGAGAGGCGCGCCGATATTTCCGGTGGCTCCGGTGACCACGATCATCATTTCTCCTTAGTTAGTTGACCGACTAACTCAATGTAGCCGTCCGTGTTCGCGCTGTCTACAGTTAGTTGTGTGACTGACTCAGTGACGGAAACCAGGCCGAGCAAGCGGCAGCGGCTGGTCGAGGCCGCCGTGCGGGTGTTCTACGAGCAGGGCGTGGAGAAGACCACGATCGCCGACATCGCGCGGGCCGCGGACGTTCCGGTCGGCAACGTCTACTACTACTTCAAGACGAAAGACCAGCTCATCGAGGCGGCGATCGGTTCGCACGCGGGCATTCTGAATGCGGTGATCGCCGCGATCGACCGCCACGAGACGCCGTCGGAGCGGCTGAAAGCCCTGATCGCGGGCTGGGTCGCCGATCGTGAGCAGACTGTCCGTTACGGCTGCCCGTTCGGCACCTTGTCTTCGGAGTTGGACAAACGGGGTGACGGGCTGGACACCGCGGCCGCCGATGTGATGCGCGTGCTGGTGGATTGGGCCGAACGGCAGTTCGCCGCGATGGGGCGCGTGGACGCGGGCGAACTCGCGATCGCCTATGTCGCGGCATATCAGGGGATCTCGCTGCTCACCAACACCTTTCGTGATCCAGGACTCATGGTCACCGAAGGGGCGCGGCTATCACGCTGGATCGACTCGCTGGTGAGCTGACTCACCCGATCGGCTCGATTTCCATACCGAGGCTTGCGTCCGATGCATTGCCGATATATCGTCGATAGCATGGAAGAAACGCGAGAGCCCTGGGAGGCTGACATGGAATACCGAGAAGGTCGAGAATTCGGCAGGCGTGGCCGCAGGCCGCTGCCCGGTCACGAAGGTTTCGAGCACGGGCGGCGTTTCCGCCGCGGTGGACGCCACGGCTTCGGTCCCGAGTTCGGGCCGGGCTTCGGTCCCGGCTTCGGCCCTGGCTTCGGCCCGCAATTCGGTCGTGGTCGCGGGCGTGGCGGCCGGGGCAGGCGCGGTGACGTACGTGCCGCCGTGCTGTTGCTGCTCGTCGAGCAGCCCATGCACGGGTATGAACTCATCCAGCAGATCCGCGAGCGCAGCAACGACATCTGGCGTCCGAGCCCCGGATCGATCTACCCCGCGCTGGCGCAACTGGAGGACGAGGGCCTGGTCCTCATCGAGAAGGTCGCCGGACGCAAGACCGCGAAGCTCACCGAGACCGGTAACGAGTACGTCGCCGCGCACCGGGACGAGCTGGGTGATCCGTGGGCGGACGTGCAGCAAGATGTCGGAACCCAGGCGATGGACCTGCGCGGTCTCATCGGACAGGTGATGGGAGCGGTGGCGCAGGTCGCGGCGGTCGGCACGCCGCAGCAGGCGGCACGTGCGGCGGAGTTGCTCACCGAGACCCGCAAGTCCCTCTATCGCATCCTCGCCGAGGACGAGACCCCCGAGAAGTAGGGGAGGCGAAACACCCCGATACCGCGCGCATTTCGAGCCGATCGGAGAGATCATTGTGAGATGCGACAGTCGAGTCGAGCGGAAGCTTGGGGTACTTCACACTTGCGCCGTGCCGTGCTGGCCTTATTGGTCGCCGGTGTGGCCGCGCTGGGCCTGGGCGTGGCGTCGGCCGAGCCGCCCGGCATTCGCCCGCCCGACGTGCCGACCTCCGCCGCTCCTCCGCAATCCGACCACCTCGGCGCCGCGTGGTATCAGAAGAGTCATCCGAATGCGGTCCCGAGCGGCACCAACGACTTCGGCTGCGTCCCCAGCGCCCGGCATCCCCGTCCGCTGGTGCTCGCGCACGGGACCGACTCCTCAGCCTATTCCGACTGGTCGGGGATAGCGCCGCGGCTGACCGCGGCCGGATTCTGCGTGTTCGCGCTGAACTACGGTGGTAAGCCCGGCGCAGACAGCTACGGCACCGAGGATCTGGTGCTCAGCGCCTATCAGGTCGGTGCGTTCATCGATCAGGTGCTCGCGGCGACCGGTGCGGGCAAGGTCGATCTAATCGGATTCTCGCAGGGCGCCAATGTCACTCGGTACTACGTCAACAAGCTGGGCGGTGCGCCCAAGGTCGACCAGTGGGTCGGGCTGGCCTCGCCCAGCTACGGCGGTGTGATGTACGGGCTGGTGCCGGTGGCCCAGGCGATCCCCGGCGCTTTGCAGGCGTTCGCCCAGGTGACTTCGCTGGCCGCTGTGCAGCAGGCCGAGGGGTCGCCGCTCATGCTCGATCTCAACGCGGGCGGCGATACGGTGCCCGGGGTGCGATACGTGACCATCGGCAGCCGCGTCGACGAAATGATCCAGCCGTTCGAGAACATCGCGCTGCACGGGCCCGGCGCACGGAACATCGCACTGCAAGATCTGTGTCCCGCCGACCTCACCGGGCACTTCCACATGGTGTACGACCCGTTCGTGCAGGAGTTGCTGCTCACTGTGCTGGCTCCGGACAGTCCGGCGCCGGTGTGCCGGCCGGTGCCGCTCGGCACCGGCATTCCCGAGGTGATCATCGCGGGCAATTCCTGACGATCGGCGCGGTCGTCGTGCAGTGCCGGGGTCGGCCGCGATGAGAACGCGCCGATGGGCTCAGCGGCCGTGTCCCATCGACGTTTCAATCAGTGATTGAAACGTCGATGGAGACGTGCTTGACTGAGCGCATGCCGAAACAGGTCTCCGAAGCCGCGACCACCCGCGATCGCCTGCTGACAGCCGCCGAACGACTGTTGCTCGAGGGGCGATACGACGAGGTGTCGGTCCGGGGCATCTGTGCGCAGGCCGGAGCCAATCCGGCGGCGGTGCATTATCACTTCGGGTCGAAGGACGCCCTCGTCGCCGCGTTGCTCGAGGAGCGGCTGGGGCCGGTGTGGGAAGACCGCTTGGCCGCTGTCACCGGCGGCCGGGGATCGATCGCCGAGGTGGTCGATGCGGTGATCGAGCCGTTCGTCGAGCTGGCCGCCGATCCGGTGGGGCGATTGCACCTGCGGTTGCTGGCGCAATTCGTCCTCGGTAGGCAGGTGACCGAGTGGCGTCAGCCATGGTTCCGGATCGATGCGTGGGTGAGCCTGTTACCCGGCCTCGGCGAGCGTGAGAGCCGGCGCCGGTGGATGTTGGCGTTCGACCTCCTCATCATGCGATTCGGTAGTGCGGAGCACCGGGAGATGTCGCAGGAGGCGGTGGCCACCCTCCGGGAGTTCGTGGTGGCCGGATTGACCGCGCCGACAGGAGAGAAACGATGAACGACGTATTCACACCGGCCGGGCTCGGACCGATCACCTTGCGCAATCGGGTGATCAAGGCCGCTACTTTCGAAGGCCGCACGCCGGATGCTGTGGTGACCGACGATTTGATCGAGTTCCATCGCGAGGTTGCCGCCGGTGGCGTCGGCATGACGACGGTGGCGTATTGCGCTGTCGCTCCCGGCGGCCGGACCGACCGGCACCAGATCTGGATGCGTCCGGAGGCGGTGCCGGGCCTGCGCAGGCTCACCGAAGCCGTCCACGGTGAAGGCGCCGCGGTGAGTGCGCAGATCGGCCATGCGGGCCCGGTGGCCAACGCGGCCTCCAACCGGGCTCCGGCGCTGGCGCCGAGCCGGATGCTCAGCCCCCTCTCGATGCGCATGATGCGCAGCCCCGACGAGAACGGGATCCGTGAACTCGTGGCCGCTCATGCAGGCGCGGCGAAGCTGGCCGAAGAGTCCGGCTTCGATGCGGTGGAGATCCACTTCGGGCACAACTACCTGGTGAGCGCGTTCCTGAGCCCCAAGCTGAACCGCCGCACCGATCGGTACGGCGGAAGCTTGGCCAACCGGGCACGGTTGGCGCGCGAGATCGCCGCCGCGGTACGGCAAGCCGTGGGCGGCCGGCTCGCGGTGACCGCGAAGCTCAATATGGAAGACGGAGTGCGGGGCGGGCTCACCGTGCCGGAATCGGTGCAGGTCGCCGCGTGGCTGGAAGCCGACGGCACCCTGGACGCGCTGGAGTTGACCGCGGGCAGCTCACTGCTCAACCCGATGCTGCTGTTCCACGGTGACGCCCCGCGGCGATCGTTCGCCGATGTTCTCCCGGTGCCCGCGCGCTGGGGCTTCCGGGTGGTCGGCAAGGCGTTCTTGAAGGAGTACCCGTATCGAGAAGCGTATCTGCTCGAGCGAGCGCGGCACTTCCGGCGGGAATTGTCCATGCCGCTGATCCTGCTCGGCGGCATCACGAATCTGGACACCATGCGGCTCGCCATGGCGGAAGGTTTCGAGTTCGTCGCCATGGGCCGTGCTCTGCTCCGGGAACCGAACCTGTTGCGTCGCATCCGATCCGATGCGACGACCCGGTCGGCCTGCGTGCACTGCAACGAGTGCATGCCCACGATCTATACGTGCACGCGCTGCGTGTTCCGTCCCGGCCGGCCGCCAGAATCCGTCGAGCTGACCGTGCCGGGCATCGGCGGTGCCGGAGTGCGGGAATAGCGGTCGGCGGTCATCCGCACGGCGCCGGACCGGCGGCGGTGCGCTCCTGCGGCGATCAGTGGCCGAAGGCACGAAGGATCGCGCCATCGCGGGTGAGGATGGCGCGAACCACATCGTGGTCGTCGGGGGTCAAGGAAGCACGGCGCCGCTTCCAAACGGACAAGCTTGCCGATAACCCGGGATCGACCGTGGCGTGACGGCGGCAGTACTCGGCGAGTGCCACTCGCAGACGTGGGGAGGTCGCGGGGCGCGCGGCGAGATCGATCAAGTCGGTCAGCGTCGCGCAGGCGGACATGAAGTCGCGGGCCGCCGCGGTCGGGCTTTTCGTGGGCTGGCTCATCGTCCCCTGGGTGGTCGGATCCATCTGTGGCCGGTGCTGGTGTGCGTGAGGCCGAAAGCAGTTGCAGTGGAGAGCTTCTGACATCAGCGCGAACCGGTTGCCCGCCCACGTTGGCACGCCCGGGCCTCGGGTGCAGGCAGGGAACGGCCGGTCCGGGTGTGCGATCGAACCTTTCTATCGGCGACCATGCGAGGGCGCGGGATTGCTCAGAGCCCTGTCGTCGTGGCGGCCGTGAAACCGTCTCGACCGGGCGTTGTCAGTGCGGCAACGAGCATCACCGTCATCGCGATGTCCATGACCAGGTGCGGGAACAGCGTGACGACGAAGGCGCGACGCGTCGGCCCGGCCTCGCCCGGCGGGCGGATAGCGGTGACCACCACGACTGCCGCGTCGAGGAGGAACAAACCGGCGAGAAACCAGCCGATCACCGGGTACGGCAGATCCGGCGGAGGCCGTGTGGTGGACGTGCTCGGAAGGCGAGTCGTGGGAAGCGAGAGTTCCATAGACCATCGCGAGCGCGCCGACACAGTGGTAGACGGCGGCGCCCATTCGGTCCGGGCGACCATCAGGACGGCCGCGTGTCGCGCTGCATGGACGAGAACTTCGCGACCGCGCCGGGGGGCGACTGGTGCAACACGAACGTCGGTTATTCGTCCACCGGCTATGGCCCCGAGGGCGTGACCTTCGTCAACCCGCCGACACGCGACGGCCTGTTCCCCTACGACAACTCCCAAGTACAACGATCGCGAGCAGCGGCTCACGATGACGCGGTATCGGCAAGGGCCGAGCGAGACCACCCCGCTGAACTGATGTGCGCCTGCGACCAGGCACGACGCGCGCGGTGCCGGTCTTTCTCGCCGAATACGGTTCGAGGCCGGTCTCTCGGGTATGCGCGAGATGTCAGCTAGTTCCGATATTCCAGGAGGTTGTTGTGGCTGAACATGGAAGCGGTGCTCGTGAAGGCGTCGAGGGCGTCGTCGAAGATGTCAAGGGCAAGGTGAAGGAAGCGGCCGGTACCGTCACAGGTCACGAGGATCTGAAGGACGAGGGCCGCGCGCAGCAGGACAAGGCGGAATCGCAGCGCGAGGCGGCAGGCAAGGAAGCCGCCGCCGAGAAGGCCAGGGCCGAGGCGGACGTGGACGAAGCTCGCCAGTCCGCGCATCAGCACGGACGGTAACCGCACGTCGGTTCGTCCCACCGC
>NZ_JBHVDM010000162.1:0-6891 GCF_042802775.1 Nocardia sp. NPDC057455
GCCGGATCGTGCCCGGCTCGGGCCACCGCTTCCGACGGCAGCGCCGTGGTTCACGGGACGGAAGAAGGTGTCGGATGGGCGGTTTCACGCTCGGCGTAGAACTCGACGGAGAGGGGTGGCGACCCGAGGCGTGGCGGCGAGCCACCCACACCCCCGACCGCCTGCTCACCGCGGACACCGTGCGCCGACGGGTGGCCGCCGCCGAGAACGCCGGATTCACCCTCGCCACGTTCGCCGACTCGATCCTGCCGGGACACGAGATTCCCGGTCGCATCGATGCGGTCACCCGAGCGTCGTTCGTGGCCGCCACGACCAGCACGATCGGCCTGGTTCCCACGGTCGCCACCACCTACGCCGAGCCGTTCCACACGGCATCGCAGGTAGCGTCGCTGGACTACGCCTCGCGCGGGCGGGCCGGATGGATCGCCGAGCGCGCCGAGGATTCGCGCGCCGCCGCGGCCTGGGGACGTCCGCCGGTCGTGCAAGACCCGGATCTGGCTCGCGAGCAACGGGATTCGATCGAGGTGGCCCGTCGCCTGTGGGATTCCTGGGAGGACGACGCGGTGATCCGCGACTACACGAGCGGGCGTTTCCTGGACCGGAACAAGCTGCACTACATCGATTTCCAGGGCGACGCCTTCTCGGTGAAGGGCCCGGCCATCGTGCCGCGTCCACCACAAGGCCTGCCGGTGGTGTTCGGCGCCGAAGGCCCGGTCGACGTCCGGTTCGTGGCCGCCGAGTCCGTCGCGGCGGCCGTCGAGGCGGCGGCCGCGGCGCGCTCGGCCGGGGATTCGCTGGTCTTCGCCGAGGTCGAGGTCACCTTGGATGTCTCCGGGGTGCCCGCCGCGCAGCGATTCGGCGAAACCTCCGATGGGCCCGGCCGCCTGGCGTTCTCCGGTCCGGCCCAGGGCTTGACGGATCTGCTGACCGAACTCAGCGCCCACCTCGACGGCGTGCGGCTGCACCTCGCGGTGATCGACGAGGACCTGCCCGTGCTCGCGCGCGAAGTCCTGCCCGCCCTGTTGCGCACCGGGGTCGCGCATCGTCCTGTTCCCGGTTCGACGCTGCGCGCCAACCTCGGCCTGCCGCGCCCCGCCAATCGCTACGCGACCACACGCTGATCGTGAGGAGATCGTTTCCGTGACCGACTTCCCGCGCCCCGACGCCCAGGTCCACTTCGGCGTCTTCTTCCAAGGCGTGAACCACACCACGATCTGGTCCGATCCGTCCAGCGGTTCGCAGATCGACTTCGAGACCTTCCGCCGGGTCGCGCAGACCGCCGAGCGCGGCCTGTTCGACGCGTTCTTCCTCGGTGAGGGCCTGCGGCTGCGCGAACAGGACGGCCGGATCCTGGAATTGGACATCGCGGGCCGCCCCGACGCGATCACCCAGCTCGCCGCGCTGGCGGGCATCACCCGGCACATCGGCCTGGTGGCCACCCAGAACACCACCTACAACGAGCCCGCCGACCTGGCACGCAAACTCAGCGGCCTCGACCTGCTGTCCGGAGGTCGCGCGGGCTGGAACGCGGTCACCACCGACAACGCGTGGACCGGCGCGAATTTCCGGCGCGGCGGATTCCTCGATCACGCGCTGCGCTACGAGCGCGCCGCGGAGTTCGTCGCGACGGTGCGGGCGATCTGGGACGCCTGGGACGACGGCGCGATCGCCACCTCGCAGCAGAGCCCGTCATGGGCGCGCGCCGAGGCGATCCATCCCGTCGTGCGCACCGGCCCCCACTTCGACGTTTCGATCACCCCCACGCTGCCCCGCAGCCCCCAAGGCCATCCGGTGATCTTCCAGGCGGGCGATTCACCCGCCGGTCGCGATTTCGCCGCGAACCATGCCGACGTCATCTTCTCCAGGCACGGAACGCATTTCGACGACGCGCTCGCCTTCGCCACCGATATCCGCGCACGTCTGCGCGCGGCGGGCCGCCCGGACGACGACATCCGGATCCTGCCCGGCACGCAGATCATCCTCGCGGAGAAGGAATCCGAGGTAGAGGAGAAGGTGCGCTGGGTGAAGAACGGCCAATACACCGGCCAGACCGCGCTGTCGCTGGCCGGTCAGATCTGGGGCCGCGACCTGTCCGGACTCGACCCGGACGGCCCACTGCCCGCCGATGATCCCGAGCCACGCCCGATCTCGGAAACCCGAGGCGCACCTCGTTCCGGCCAGGACCCGGTGACCGTCGCCCGCGAATGGCGAGCCAGGGCCGAGGCGGAAAACCTCTCGCTGCGGGAAGTGGTGATCGCCTCCACCGAACGCTCCGGCTTCGCGGGCACCCCCACCCAAGTCGCCGACGAACTGGCCCGCTGGGTCCGCCACGGAGCCACCGACGGCTTCAACATCTCGCCTTACCTGGTCCCGACCGGCCTGGACGAGATCGTCGACTGGCTGGTCCCCGAACTCCAGGAACGCGGTGTGTACCGCACGGAGTACACCGGAACCACACTGCGCGAACATCTCGGGTTGCCCGAGCCGCTCACCCGGCGCACCTGACCGGAGGACGACCGTGATCACCTGTCCAATGGGCCACAACCCAGTGCGAGATCGGTAGGGGTGCAACGCAACCCGCTCGCGCACCAGCCTTTGACGTCCCGCCCCAGACCGCTCAGCTGCGACCTCTACTGGAAGGAACTGATGTTGTTCACATCCTGGCGCGGCCAGCCGGAGAAGTGCCAGTAGTAGGTGACCGAGTCCCAACCGTTCCACACAACGGGAGTCGACTCGCCCGAGTTCGAATACAGAAAGAACAGTTCGTGCCCGCCCTCGTACTCATCACTGGTCGCGCCGGGTGCGAGTTCGAACACCTGCTTCGGAACGTCGTACTCCTGCCGGAACACCGAGATCTGCTTGCCAGTGTCGTTGTAGAGCTGGTAGTACCCGGACGCAGCCTTTTCGGCAGGCGGCGAAGTTGCAGACGACGGTGACATGGTCTTCTGCTGGACCGTCATGCGGGTCTCAGTCATTTTGCACTCCTCCAGTTAGTGGGTTTGCGGTTTGCAATCGTCAACAGGAACATGCTCCAACTGCCCTATCGGCACTCGCTTCACCCTTGCTGGGTGAATCGCATGTCAGTCCATGCGGACATGGGAGTCGACGCTTCGGATTCATCACTGAACGCGCATTTCCGATACCTGCACACCGGTCAGGCCGCCACCTTCACCAGTTCGCCGACTGCGTAGCCGAGGGATTCGACGACCGCGGACTCGAGGTCCCGGGCCGTGGGCGGTGCGACGGTGTCGCCGCACTACCTGCCCTGTGCGCGCATGTTGCCGGGCAGCTTGCACCCGTCGGGACCGCCATGCCGCGCGCGATCTCCGCCGGCGCTGCGGACACGTCGACGCACCGCGTGTGAAGACGTGGGCTTCGGCGAATCTTCAAGTTGCCGACAACGCAGCCGCCGGTTTCCGGTTCCACGAACCACCCTCGGGAACGAGGAACCGGGAACCGGTCGGCCAGTCACGATGATCCAGCTAGCGAGATGCGCGCATAAACGTTCCAGGAGTAAGACACCTCGTGGCGTTCAAGTAGAACCATCGCCGCGTCCTTGACCGATACATCCGCTCTGCGTGTGGTGGAGGCTATTTCGACAGCATCAGTAGGCATGACCTGGACCACCCCTGAAGCCGGATAAGCAATCGTCACATGAGGATCAGATACCGACTCTTTTACTGGGGCTTCAGGCAAGACGGATAAAGTCGCCGAACGCAGCGCATCGCGAAGGTTACGCACGCGGTCAGCGGGCGATACCTTGAACCCTATTGCGCCACGTAGGTTGCCGGGTTGCTCAATCGTCATGGTGAACGGCTCTTGATCCTGACAATCGCGCCGAGCAGCGGTGACGATTCGGTCGAGCTGCTCCCGAGCAATTTGACCGCCATGTGCGATACGGTCCAGTGTTAGATGCAGACGATCCGAGGAGACCGGATGAAAATACGAAGCGTCTATCGTTTGCTGGCACTCTTTGGTCAGCGCATGGAGGGCCGAGGCATGCTCGAAAGTGATGAACCAGTAGTAGCCCAGGGGCCCGACGTGACGATCGCGCCGTTCATCGTCCGCATTACTCATTCTGCTCATCAAGGGTCTTCATGTTCGCTAGTGCCTCTCGTACAGCACGCAGTTGTGACGTGTCTCCCCACCTGGCCGTGGCATCCTGCACAAACTCCGAACCCCGGCGTCGAACTTGCATCATAGGCTTACCCGGTGACACGCCGAGGGCATCGAGCATGATGCTTGTAGCGGCATCCAAGTCGGCGTCTTCGGCCAAGAGATGTGAGCGCGCCAAGTCGATCATGACGAGTGAACGACCCCACGGAGAATTCGCGTCGTTCATCTCGGGCAAGGCAAGCGCCACATACTGCTCCACCTTGTCCGGCATTGCCAAGGAGAGATACGCGGTGGCCGCGTTCCCGGCCACCTGCGGCGGGCTGTAACTCTCGAGCGAGATACTGGATGGAACGACCGACGGTGCTCTGTAGTGCGACAAACGTTCGTAGGCCTGATCAACTGCGTGGTGTACACCCTCGACATCACCGAGCTTTCCCATCGCCCGTGCGACACCATTAATGGCAAGGCGGGCGTGCTGCGGCCCGGACCCAGCATGAGCCAGGCCGTCTTGTGCGTAGCGCAGCGCCTTATCGTACTGTCCCGCATAATATTCGCAGAAACTTTGCAGGCCGCGTGCCCACGCGACGAGGTTATTGTCCTGCGCATAGTCGCCGAGATGGAAGGACTCCAAGCAATAAGCTCGGGCGAGCGAAAAGTTCCCGGTCCCGACTGCGATGTAGCCAAGTAGTCCCGAGGTCTCACTCGCGATCTCGAACAGTCGACCTCGCTCTCTCGGATGACCACATTCGGCAATGAGCTCATCGAGCCAGACACGCTGCTTCTCGAGGGCCGGAACAAACTTGGCTGGATCAATCGTTTCGTACTGCGCGATGGTCTGGCGTGTACTGCTCTGGAGCTGCTGAAGAATCTCGGGATTGGTTGAGCGGCTGAGCTTGTGGACGCGAGCAAGTACCGTGATCAGCTCTTCACTGACCCCCTGATCGGGCCGCGGCGGCTCGATCCCCCCACTGTCTTCTGTGTGTGACGCACTGATCATTTCGTCATCCGCAGACGCAACACTGACATGCGTTGACCGACGGACTGGCGGGTGGTGCCGCGCCCGCCATGCAGACTCCCCTTCAGCCACGATTTGCTCAAACCGCGCCCGGTCTTCTGTGGTTGCTCGCTGGTCCAGCGTGATGTCCAGAATGGTCTGCGTATTCGAACGCGGCCTGACTGCACTGAGGCCCGTCCGCCAATTGTTGACGGTTGTCGTCTCCAGTCCTAGCAAGGCGGCGAAGTCTCGAACCGATCGCCTCATGGCTTCTTGCAGCGCCACCGCCTCAAAGCCCGTCCATGCCCGCCCTCTGACCATTGCCATACCTTACGATTTGCCGCCTGAACTGGGGAAACGCGCACGTTGGACCAACGTTACCCGACCATTACGCGATCGCGCGTGCCAACGGCCAAGGGGCACGGTTGAACCGGTCCCCGGCACCAAGCCGACGCCGCACCTCCCGAGCGGCGCATCCGCCCCGGTGAGCCGGAGTGGGTGGCGAAAGCCCTTGGTGCCGGGACCGCGTTCTGCCTCAGTCACTTTGCCGGAAGGTGTTCCCCGATGCCCCACGCGACCCTCGCTGTGCACCAGCTCGCCACTATGACCAAGCCTGATACTCATCAGGCCCCTGAGCGGCCCTTCGCCTTTGACCAGGCGCACGTAGTGATGCGATTCCATGTTGCCTGTCGAGCCGAGAAATGCCCCCGAAAGGCTGCCGCGCTTCAGGCTCTCATCGCGGTCGGCCGCGTTATCCCCTCCACTGACAAGCCACGGTGATCAGCTTTGCGGCCCCTTCGCCCGGCACAGCGTATACGGCACATCCACATCGAATCCGGCGCGCTCAGCCTGGACTACCAGGCCGGCGCCGAGCAAGCGCAGAACGTTGCCGACGAACTGACGCGGAGCTTCCCGGAACTGGTGATCACCGTCGATGACGATGTCCGTACTGATCTGCCGCCGCTGCCCTGCGCCGGGCTGTGGGACTGAGCCCGATTCCGCTTCTTCCGCCGTCGGTATTCGAACCCGAAAGGACACCCGATCCGTGCCATCCGATTCTCAGCCGCCGAAGCATTTCGTTCTCGGGATCACCCCGAATGTGCCATTTACCTTCACGGTTCCGGCTGCCGAGGCGCGGCTCGACCAGTTGGTGACTGATGTGCGAGCGGTGCGAGTGCGGCTGCCGAAGAAGGCAAAGGACGCGTTTCCGCCGAGGACGGAGAGGACACCGGCGGGAGGGTCGTCGTGACCTTCTCGAATCCGCTGCCGGACAGAACGTTTGTCCGAGCAGACGGCATGCTGGCTGAGTTCATGTGCCATGCGCATTTACTGGAGCTGACCGTTGAACGCGCTCGCGAGCTTCGGCGCATCCATCGGTTTCACCGCCCGGACGAGTGCATCGTGCATCTCGAAGTGGCCTACGTGCTACTGATCGAGGACGGCGACTGAGTTGGCGGCGTCGGTCGTTTGGATTCTGTGGCCGAGCTCGGTGCTCTTCACTGCAGTGTTGAGCGTGCGGGTCGGCGCCTATTGGAGCTCGACCAACTCCTCTGGGCGGCATCGGGCAGAGATGATGCCGAGCCGGGAACTTTGGGGCAGCGAACTGGCGGACAAACCAGACGGAAATGTCTCGGAGAGCGGACAAGCGCCGGTCCGAGTCGCGGCTATCCGATGGCGGAGCGGTGAGGACGATACCGAGGTGCTGCCACGGGTGCAGGACCTCAGGCCTTCGACGCGGCGCACGCCGATTCGACGGCCTCCGTGGGTCTGAAGAACACAAC
>NZ_JBHVDM010000163.1:0-6345 GCF_042802775.1 Nocardia sp. NPDC057455
TTCTAGACTCGGCAAACCCGCTGCTCAGAAGGCGTTTTTCACACCCTTTTCGCAGGTGGGCAAAAGCTCCCGTCGAGACTTCGCCATCTCTGCACAGTGCGCAGCCTACGCAAATCAGGTAGCGAACAGTATTCGGGCGTGCGGATCTCACACAACGCTTCCGGCGCGGGCCGATGGCGAGCCGGGCCGGATCCGACGACGGGCGTGGCCGGCTCGTCCGGCCGATGCGCCGCCGACTCGATACGGCGCGGGTCGCGCCGGCTTGCGGGAGCCGTTCGTCTTACGCGGTGCGACCACATTCCCCTCCATACCGCCCCCAGCCGTGGACGTCGTGCGATCAGGTACAACATTGCCGAGGTTCACGACATCCCGACAAATGCCCGCTGCCGGAAACGAGGGGAACGTGTCGGCGAAAACGCCGCTTTCTCCGCGAATTCCGCGCTTCTACGTGTTCGTCCGCCGTCCGCGGCGGCGTGCGGCGATCTCTTTCCGAGAAGGTCTCGGAAAGATGCGGCGGCGGATGATCGAGCGGGCTGATCGGCGCCCGGCACCGCCTTACTTTCCCGGCGAACTCGGCGAGGCGGCTGAGAATGCCGCCGTCGGCCGAAAGCGAGCGCGGCACTCCGGGGTACGACACCACCGGGGGAGTCTCCGCTTCTTCTGCGCGCTGCACCCGAAAGGTTTGTGCCCCAGTTGAATTCGCCCGTCTCGACCGTCCGCAGATTCGATGGGCGGGACCGGATGTTCGAGCTCCAGCCGAGAATCGACCGTCGTTGCGCTGCCATCGGACTACCCGGGATCGGCGCGCGCTCGGACTCTCGGACGCCGCGCGATCGGCGCTACCGACTCCGCCCGCGGCAACGGACATCGATCCGGCCACTCGCGGATGAACGCCGAATCGCGATTCGTTTGCGATCGGTCGACGACGGGTCGAGGATGTGTGTATCGGCACGCCAGTGCCTAAGCTCGGGTGTGTGCCAGGTAAACGAGATATCGCCACTCGACGCGAGTTGGCCGACGCCCCGGCGCCGGGCGATACGCACGGCGGTACCGCCACGATCGCGCCTGTGCTCTCATCGGTCGCACAGGACTATCTGAAGGTCATCTGGACCGCGCAGGAGTGGTCGCAAGAAAAGGTGACCACCAAATTGCTCGCCGAGCGGATCGGCGTGTCGGCCTCCACGGTGTCCGAAGCCGTCCGGAAACTCGCCGATCAGGGATTGGTCGAGCATGCCCGCTATGGTGCGATCGCCCTCACCCCCGAGGGCCGCCGCGCCGCCGTCGCGATGGTGCGCAGGCACCGGCTCATCGAGACGTTTTTGGTGAACGAGCTCGGTTACGGCTGGGACGAGGTGCACGACGAGGCCGAGGTGCTCGAACACGCGGTCTCCGAGCTGCTGATGGCCCGGATCGACGCCAAACTCGGATACCCCGATCGCGATCCGCACGGCGACCCGATCCCGTCGGTGGACGGCGCGGTGCCCACCCCGCCCGCGCGCCAGCTCAGCGATTTCCACGCGGGGGAGGCAGGCCGCGTCGCCCGCATCTCCGACGCCGACCCCGATATGCTGCGCTACTTCGACTCCGTCGGCATCGCCCTGGACACCACCATCACGGTGGTGGAGCGCCGCGACTTCGCGGGCACCATCGCCATCCGCATCGGCGCCACCGAGTCGCCGACCGACCTCGGACGCCCCGCCGCCGAGGCCATCTGGCTCACCGGATGATTACCGACGGCCGGGAAGATGGAGCAGCGCGATCCGGTCAGCCCGGTTCGGCCGTGGCGGCTCGGCGCGCCAGCTCGGCCGCGCGAGTGGCGATGGCGTCGCCGAGTTCGGTGGTGGTCGCGCTGCCGCCGAGATCCGGGGTGCGGATCTCGCCGGCGGCGAGCACGTCGCAGACCGCTCGATCGACCGCGGCGGCCGCGGGGGCCTCGCCGAGATGGTCGAGCAGCATGGCGCCCGCGAGGATCTGCGCGACCGGGTTCGCGATGCCTTGACCGGCGATATCGGGAGCACTGCCGTGCACCGCTTCGAACATCGAGGGGCCGCTGCGCTCGGGATTGATATTGCCCGACGGCGCCAGACCGAGTCCACCGGTCACGGCGGCGGCGAGGTCGGAGAGGATGTCGCCGAACAGGTTCGAGCCCACGATCACGTCCAGCCGGTCCGGGTGCAGCACGAGTTCGGCGGCCAGCGCGTCGACGTGCATCTGCCGCGTCGCCACCCGGGGATACTCGGCCGCGACGCGCTCGAAGACGCTGTCCCAGTACGGCATCGAGTGGATGATCCCGTTCGACTTGGTCGCCGAGCACAACCGCCCCGACCGTTCGGCGGCACGCTCGAACGCGTAGCGGATGATCCGCTCGCATCCCGTGCGGGTGAACACCGACTCCTGGAGCACGAATTCGTCAGCGCGGCCTTCGTTGTGGATGCCGCCGATCCGCGAGTATTCGCCCTCGGAATTCTCCCGCACGATGAGGATGTCCAAGTCGTCGGCGGTGCGGTCGCGCAGCGCCGACTCGGTGCCGGGCAGCAGCCGCACCGGGCGCAGGTTGACGTACTGGCCGAAGGCGCGGCGCAGCGGGATCAGCAGGCCCCACAGCGAAACATGGTCGGGCACACCGGGAAAGCCGACCGCGCCGAGCAGGATCGCGTCGAAGCTCGCCAGCCGCGCCGCGCCGTCGGGCGGCATCATCGCCCCGGTGCGCAGGTAGTTCTCGCAGGACCAGTCGAATTCGGTCCACTCGAGACCGGGCAGCACGGCGTCGAGTACGCCCACCGCCGCCGCGGTGACGTCGACTCCGATCCCGTCCCCCGGGATGGTGGCGATGCGATACTCGCTCACCGGAACTCCTTCACAGTCGCACTCCGATGTACTTGGTCTCCAGGAATTCATCGATCCCGGTCAGTCCGCCCTCGCGGCCCAGCCCGGACTCCTTGACACCGCCGAACGGTGCGGCCGGATTGGACACCACGCCTTGGTTCAGGCCCACCATGCCGGTTTCCAGCGCTTCGGAGACCCGGAATCCGCGCCGGAGGTTCTCGGTGAAGACGTAACTGACCAGTCCGTACGGGGTGTCGTTGGCCCGGCTCACCGCCTCGGCTTCGGTGTCGAAGACGCCGATCGCGGCGACCGGTCCGAAGATCTCGGTATGGCACAGCTCGGCGTCGTCGGGGACGTCGACGAGGACGGTCGCGGGGTAGAAATTGCCCGGCCCGTCCGGCGCGGTTCCGCCGGTGAGCACCGTGGCGCCGCGAGCGAGGGCGTCATCGACCAGGCGTTGCACCTTGGCGACGGCCTCGGCGTCGATCAGCGGACCGACCACGACGTCCGGCTCGGTGCCCCGGCCCATCGGCAGGGCCGCCAACCGAGCGGCGAGCCCGCGTGCGAAGTCCTCGGCGACGCCGCGCTGCACGAGGATGCGATTGGCGGCGGTGCACGCCTGGCCGATGTTGCGCATCTTCGCCGCCACCGCGCCCTCGACCGCCTCGTCCAGGTCGGCGTCGTCGAACACCAGCAGCGGCGCGTTCCCACCGAGCTCCATCGAGGTGCGCATCACCGTCTGCGCGCACTGCGCCAGCAACTGCTTGCCGACCGCCGTCGAGCCCGTGAACGACAGCTTGCGCGAGCGGGCATCGAGGATCAGCGGCGTCATCACCGCGGCGGGATCGGCCGTCGTGACGACGTTGACCACCCCGGCGGGCAGCCCGGCGCCGGCCAGGACCTCGGCCAGCGCCAGCATCGACAGCGGCGTCTGCTCGGCGGGTTTCACCACGCAGGTGCAGCCCGCGGCGAGCGCGGGCGCGATCTTGCGCGCGCCCATCGCCACGGGGAAGTTCCACGGCGTGATGAGCAAGCTCGGACCCACCGGCTGTCGCGCCACCAGGAAACGCGAACCGCCGGTCGGTGCGGGCATGTACCCGCCGTCCAGCCGCACGGCTTCCTCGGCGAACCAGCGGAAGAACTCCGCGGCGTAGGCGATCTCGCCGCGCGCCTCGGCCAGCGGCTTGCCCATCTCCAGCGTCGCGATCAGCCCGAGCCGATCGGTCTCGGCCAGCAACGCGCGATGCACGCGCATCAGCAGATCGCTGCGCGCACGCGGCGGCGTGGCCGCCCAGTCCCGCTGCGCCGCGCACGCGGCGTCCAGCGCGGCGCGACCGTCGGCCGGATCCGCGTCGGCCACCGCGCACAGCAGTTCACCGGTCGCCGGGTCGAACACGGGCAGCGTCCGGGCCGTGGCCCGCCACCGCCCCTCGATGAACAGGCCTCGCGGCACGGTGTCGATCGCGGCGCGCTCGGCGACGCTCAGCGCGCTTTCGGTGAGCATGGTTCGGTGGCTCCTCTCGGCACCGCGCAGCGTTCGGCCATTGCTGCGACCCGTGCCGCCATGTTATGCATATTGTCGACAATCCGACAATAGACAATCTCCATCCCACCCGCTCCGGGAGGCGAATCACCATGACCGAGCTCTCGCCCATCCTGAAACAGGCCACTCCGGTGACCGTCGACCACGGCGCGGGGTGCTATCTCTACGGCACCGACGGGCGCCGCTATCTGGACTTCACCGCCGGAATCGGCGTTACCAGCACCGGCCACTGCCACCCGAAGGTGGTCGCGGCCGCGCAGGCGCAGGTGGCCTCCCTGATCCACGGCCAGTACACGACCGTGCTGCATCGGCCGCTGCTGGAACTGACCGAACGGCTCGGGACGGTGCTGCCCGAAGGGTTGGACGCGCTGTTCTTCGCCAACTCCGGCAGTGAGGCGGTCGAAGCCGCGCTACGGCTGGCGCGCCAGGCCACCGGACGCCCGAACGTAGTCGTCTTCCACGGAGGCTTCCACGGCCGCACCGTGGCCGCCGCGACCATGACGACCTCCGGCACCCGTTTCTCGGCCGGCTTCAGCCCGCTCATGCCAGGGGTGCACGTCGCGCCGTTCCCCACCGCGTACCGCTACGGCTGGAGCGAGCGGGAAGCGACCGCTTTCGCACTACGCGAACTCGACTATCTGTTCGCCACACTTACCTCGCCCGCCGAGACCGCCGCGTTCATCGTGGAGCCGGTGCTCGGCGAGGGCGGTTACGTCCCGGGCAACACCGAGTTCTTCCGTGGGCTGCGCGAACGCGCGGATCGGCACGGCATCCTGCTCATCTTCGACGAGATCCAGACCGGCTTCGGGCGCACCGGGAAGTTCTTCGGTCACCAGCACTTCGACGTGCGACCCGACGTGATCACCATCGCGAAGGGGCTGGCCAGCGGGTTCCCATTGTCGGGCATCGCGGCCTCGCGCGAGCTGATGTCGCGGGCATGGCCGGGCTCGCAGGGCGGCACTTACGGCGGCAACGCGGTGGCGTGCGCGGCGGCGATCGCCACACTCGAAGTCATCGAATCCGAGGGGCTGGTGGCCAACGCGGCCGACCGGGGGGCACAGCTGCTGGGTGGTCTGCGCGACAGCGCCACCAAGGCGATCGGTGACGTCCGTGGTCTCGGACTGCTCGCGGGCGCCGAGTTCACCACAGCTACCGGCGAGCCCGATCCGGCGACCGCCGCGGCCGCCCAGCGCGCCGCGGTGGACAAGGGACTGCTGTTGCTGACCTGCGGCGCGCACATGAACGTGGTGCGGATGATCCCGCCGCTGATCGTGACCGATACGCAGATCGAGGACGCTCTGGCGATCTGGTCCGAGGTGCTCGCCGAGTTGTAGCTCGCGAATCATCCGTCCGCTGTGCCCGCCCGGCGGGCACCGATCAGGAAGCAACCGCATGGCCCGCTACATCACCATCACGCTCACCAAAGCCGCCATCACCTGCCGCGCCCGCCTGCTGGACGAGGAAGCGCCGCGCACCTGTGCGGCGGTGTGGAACGCGCTGCCGCAGGAAGGCGACGCTTTCCACGCCAAATACGCCCGCAACGAGGTGTACACCCTGGTCCCCCGGATCGGTGCCGCCCCGCACCGGGAGAATCCGACGGTCACGCCGATACCCGGCGACGTCTGCCTGTTCGATTTCGAGCCGTGGGAGATCGGCAATCCGGCCTACGGCTACGAGCCCGGCTCCGCGGCAGAGCACGAGCGCGGCGCCACCGATCTCGCACTGTTCTACGGTCGCAACAATCTGCTGATCAACGGCGACCTCGGGTGGGTGCCGGGCAATGTCTTCGCCACCATCGAGGAGGGGCTGGCCGAGATCGCCGCGGCGTGCAACACGCTGTGGTTGCACGGCGTGCAGGGCGAAACGCTCGCCTTCGCCCGCGCCTGAGCACCGGTGCACAGAAGTGGGGCCCCGGCCTGCCGCGGGGGCCCGCGCCGTTAAGAACCCCGCCCCCAATAAGCGGAGCGGGCGCCCCC
>NZ_JBHVDM010000164.1:0-6291 GCF_042802775.1 Nocardia sp. NPDC057455
CGCGAGCCATGAGGGGGCCGCGAACACGCAGCGCCGAAGGCGCTGCCAATAGACACCGTGTGATGATGGACGAGTGAACTTCTGGCCAGCGCCCCATGTCGAGGTCCCCGTACACGCGACCGTGACCCTGCCCGGTTCGAAATCGATCACCAACCGGGCGCTCATCCTGGCCGCCTTGGCCGACGGCCCCTCCACGATCACCGGTGCGCTGCGCAGCCGGGATACGAATTTGATGATCGCCGCGCTGTGCGCGCTCGGCGCGGACATCGAGGGTGCGGGCGACACGTTGACCGTGACCCCCGCGCCGCTGGGCGGTGGCACGGTCGATTGCGGGCTGGCGGGCACGGTGATGCGCTTCCTGCCGCCGGTCGCCGCGCTGGCGTCGGGCGATGTCGCGTTCGACGGTGACGAACAGGCCAGGATCCGTCCGTTGCGCACCATCCTGGACGCGCTGCGGGCGCTCGGCGCCGAGGTGGACGGCGACACGCTGCCGTTCACGGTGCACGGCAAGGGCGCGCTGCGCGGCGGCACCGTGACCATCGACGCGTCCGGATCGTCACAGTTCGTCTCCGGCCTGCTGCTGTCGGCCGCGCGCTTCGACGAAGGCCTGGTGGTGCACCACGACGGCAAGGCGCTGCCCTCGATGCCGCACATCGAGATGACGGTGGAGATGCTGCGCCGCGCCGACGTACGGGTGCAGGCGCCCGCGGACAGCCGGAAGGCGCAGACCTGGACCGTGGAGCCGGGACCGATCCGCGCGGTGGACTGGGAGGTCGAGCCGGACCTGTCCAACGCGACCCCGTTCCTGGCCGCGGCCGCGATCACGGGCGGCACGGTCAGCATCCCGCACTGGCCGCGGCTGACCACCCAGCCGGGTGATGTGATCCGCGAGATCCTCGTGCGCATGGGCGCCGAGGCGCGGATCTTCGACGGCGTGCTCACCGTGCACGGCCCCGACCGGCTGGCCGGCATCGACATCGACCTGCACGACGTGGGTGAGCTGACGCCCACCGTCGCCGCGCTGGCGGCGCTGGCCGATTCCCCGTCCGTGCTGCGCGGCATTTCTCATCTGCGCGGCCACGAAACCGACCGGCTGGCCGCGCTTTCCACCGAGATCAACCGCCTCGGCGGCAAGGTGACCGAGACCGAGGACGGCTTGGAGATCGTGCCGACCGACCTGCACGGCGGCAAGTGGCATTCCTACGCCGACCACCGGATGGCCACGGCGGGAGCCATTCTCGGCCTCCGAGTGCCCGGCATCGAGATCGAGGACATCGGCACCACGGCCAAGACCCTGCCGAACTTCGTCGCCCTCTGGGAGCGGATGCTCGAACCCGCGCTATCCGACGAAGGAGCGGCGCACTGAGCGGGGGACGGCGCTCCGCCGCCAGCTACGACGAATCCGACGTCCGGGTTCGTCCGGGGCGGAGTTCCCGTCCCCGCACCAAGACCCGGCCGCAGCACAGCGACGCCGAGCCGGCCATGGTGGTCTCGGTCGACCGGGGCCGCTGGGGGTGTGTCCTCGGTGGCGATCCGGAGCGCCGCATCGTCGCGATGCGGGCCAGGGAACTGGGTCGCACCCCGATCGTGGTCGGCGATCAGGTGGACGTGGTCGGCGACCTGTCCGGGCGACCGGACAGCCTCGCCCGCATCGTCCGGGTCACCGACCGTCGAACGGTGTTGCGCCGCACCGCCGACGACACCGATCCGTACGAGCGGCTCGTGGTCGGTAACGCGGAGCGGCTGTTCATCGTGGTCGCGCTCGCCGACCCGCCCCCGCGCACCGGTTTCGTGGAACGGGCGATGGTCGCCGCGTATGCCGGTGGGCTGCAACCGGTTCTGTGCCTGACCAAGCACGATCTGGCCGCCGACTCCGAATTCGCCGCCGCCTTCGACGATCTCGACCTCACCATCGTCTACGGTGGCATCGACGATCCGCTCGAGCCGGTCCTGGACCTGCTCACCGACCATCTCACCGCGCTGATCGGCCACTCCGGCGTCGGCAAGTCGACGCTGGTCAATCGTCTCGTGCCCGATGCGGAGCGGGCCGTGGGCGTGGTGTCCGGGGTGGGCAAGGGCAAGCACACCTCCACCCAGTCGGTCGCGCTCCCGCTGCCGGACGGCGGCTGGGTCATCGACACCCCGGGGGTCCGATCGTTCGGCCTGGCCCACATCACCCCGGACGACGTCATCGCCGCCTTCACCGATCTCGCCGGCGCCATCGAGGACTGCCCGCGGGGCTGCACCCATCTCGGCCCGCCCGCCGACCCCGAATGCGCGCTGGACGAGCTTCCCGGCAAGGAACGCCGGGTGGCCGCCATCCGCCTCCTGCTCGTCGCCCTGACCTCCAACGATCCCTGGTAGGCGACTCAGTGCCCGTCCGGTTGTCCTGGCGCGAACGGCCACTCTTCGAACCACCTACAGCGGCCGCCCTCGTCGAAGCGCAAAATCCACAGGTCTCGCCACCGTGCCGGGGTGTCGCGCGCGTATTCCACCTCGACCCGGACCACCGCGGTGTCCCCGTCCACCGCGACGATGTTCGATCGCAAGGTGAACGGCTCATCGGGCCCGTCCCGGCCGCTTTCCCAGAAGTCGGCGAGCGCGCCGAGACCGGTCAGCGGCTGCGCCCACGGCGAGACCAGGTATCCGGCGTCCACGGCGAACAGGTCGGCGAGCTGTTCCGTGCCCGCCGACCGCCAGGCGCGCACGTATCCGGCGACCCATGCCTCGACTGCTGTGCGGTCCACGCCAGGAAAATACGCCGGCCCGCCCAGCGGTTCGGCGTGTTCGATTGCGTGTCGTGGTGCGCGCCCGTTCATGGATGCTCCGGCACCGCTGTTCAGCGTTGTTGCGGGCCGCAGCGCGCATCGACCTGTCGGCCCGGCAGATGATCGGGCGCGAGTGGTCGTCCCGTGCAGCCGTGCTCGCAGGCCCAGCGCACTCGACGGTGCTGATTTCTTCCACCATGCGGACGGACTACTCACCGGAAACCATGGTTCCGGATCGGCGGAAATCCGCTGCCACGTCTGCGGGCCCGGTCGCGCACCCGAACGCTCGGCGTGACGCCCCGACACACCGCGATGGACACACACCTCCTCGGCCCGAGATCTTGCTGACGTGGTCGGGATGCGGATCCACCTGCGAAAACGAGTAGCTCGCTACTCAAGATCGGGCCCTCGATCACTCGGAGAATTCTTAGCTAGTTCCATACCGAGTGGTCCGTGAGGGAGGCCCGCATGCGCATGTCCGGAGCCACGGCGCCGTCCGGCGGGGGTGGGCTCGGGCTGCACCGCGCACGGTTGCTGCAACGTCTGGCATACGCCGACGTCGCGGTGCTCGTCGCGCCGGCAGGCTCGGGCAAAACGCAGCTGTTGCAGCAGTTCTCGGCCGGGTGCGAGGGGCAGGTCGCCTGGTGCCGCACCGATCCGGACGACATGGACGCCGAGCGCTTCACGACCAGGCTCCGGGCCGCCCTGGCCGCCGGGCCACGCACACTGCTCGTCGACGACTTCCATTTCGTGGTCGGGGGGCCGGCCGAATCGGCCTTCGAACGCGTCGTCCTGGCGGGTTCGGCCGCGGCCGACCGGGTGCGCGTCGTGCTCGGCACCCGGGTGCGCCCGACGGTCAATCTGGTCCGCGCCGAACTGGGCCGGGTGACGATGCTGTCCGGTGACGACATGCGATTCCGCTGCTGGGAGGTGGAGGCCCTGTTCGCCGACTGCTACGGCCGCCCGCTGCCGCCGGAGGACGCGGCGGCGCTCTCGCGGCACACCGACGGCTGGGCCGCCGGGTTACATCTGTTCCATCTCGCCACACAGGCGCTCGGCGCGCGTGACCGGCGCGCGGCCATCCACGCCCTCAGCGGACGGTCGCGCTACCTGCGCGGGTACCTGGCCCGTACCGTCCTCGGCGAGTTGCCCCCCGAACTGTGCGAATTCCTCCGGCGCACACACGTTTTCGAGACGGTAACCGCCCGGCGTTGCGACCTTCTGCTCGGCCGCACGGATTCGGGCGCGCTGCTGGCCGAGCTCGACCGGCGACAAGCCATGACCAGCTCCGACGACGATGGGCACAGCTACCGCTACCACGAGGTACTGCGTCACCATCTGGCCGCGGCGTTGCGTGAGCAACTCGGCACGGCCGAGGCGGCGCGGTGGTGCGCGCGGGCGGCGGCACAGCTCGAACAGGAGGCGGCGCACGCCGAGGCGGCGCGGTTGTTCGCGCGCGCGGAGCGATGGACCGACGTGGCCAGACTCCTGCAGGAGCACGGCGACCGGGTGGCAGGCGACCGGCACAGCCCGGTCTGGTGCGAAGGACTGCCCGCCACGGTGGTCGACGACGACCCGTGGCTGAGCACGGCGACCGCCCGCCGGGAGGTGGCCGCCGGGCGGCTGCATCGCGCGTCCCTGCGGTACCGGCACGCCGAACAGTTGTTCACCGAGCCCGGCCTGCGCGACGCGGTCGCCAGGGAACGCCGCTTGGTCGACATCTGGCTGGACGCGCCCGCCCGGCCCGAACTGCATTGGGTCGATCGGCTCCGCGCGGCGACGATCCGCTACCCGCTGGACTACGTCACCGACGAGATCGACTGTCGCGGGGAAGCTTTCGCGCAGGCCGGCGCCCTGTTGCTGGCCGGGTACGTCTACCGCGCCTATCACCGTGCCCAGGCGGCGGACAGCGGCGCACCGCTGCTGCTCGACCTGTGGACCCAGTTCGTCGGGGCCGTCGCCGCGCTCGTCTGCGGCGACGACGTGACGACCAGGATCGAACACCTCGCCGGTGACGCCGAGCAGGGCGGCGCGATCATGCTGGTGCGGCTGTGCCGCGCGCTGTCGACGCTCGGCGCACCCCGACGCTGTACCGAAGTCGCCGACGAATGCGACGCCGTCGGGGATCGGTGGGGGGCCGCGTCGGCCATCGCCATCGCCGCGTGCCGGGAACTGCTCGCGGGTGAACCGTCGGCGGCGATCTGGCGGATGGCCGACGAACGCTACGCCGCGTTGCGCGCCGACACCGCGCGGGCCTGGGTGCTCGCGTTCGAGGCGATCGCGGCGCTGGTGGAGAGCCGGCCAGGGGCGGTCGCGATGCTCACGCGTGCGGAGAGGTTCGCCCGGACAACGGGTGTTCCCGGCGCCCAGGTCATCGCGCTGCTCGGGGCGAGTGGGCTGCCGGGAGACGCGGGCGTGGGCCGCCTCGCCGCGGCGCGGACGCTCGCCGCCGAGATCGGTATGCCCTGGCCACGCGTGCTCGCCGAGCGTGTGCTGCGGAGCGAGCCCGCGACGGCGGACCCGCCGCCCACCCCGGCGGCGGCGCCCCGGCTTCGATTGCGGTGCCTGGGGACATTCGAGGTCGAAGTGGACGGCGTCGCGCTGGACTGTCAGACGCTGCGACCCCGGGCCGCCGCGACGCTGCGCTACCTCGCCATGCGCGCTGGACGGGCCGTGCACCGGGAGGATCTCGTCGCGGCGCTGTGGCCCGACCTGACCGCCGAGCGGGCCAGGCAGAACCTCCAGGTCACCGTCTCGGCGGTACGCCACTTCCTGGAACCGACCAGCGGACGCGGAAAGTCGGCATTGCTGGTGCGGCAGGGCGAGACGTACTCGATCGCGCTGCCCGGAGACAGTAGCGCCGACGTGGTCGCGTTCACCGCCGCGGTGGACGCGGCACAGTGCGCGCTGCGGCTGGGTGACGACGCCGCCGCGCACCGCGCGCTGACCGCCGCGCTGGCGGAGTATCGCGGCGACCTGCTGCCCGCCGACGGCGCGGCCGAATGGGTCGTATCGGAACGGGATCGGCTGCGCACGCAAGCTTCCCTGGCCGGCGCCGCGCTGGCGGAACTCGAGTTGCGCGGTGGCGAACCGGCCGCGGCCATCCAGGCACTACAGCACAGCCTGCGCATCGACCCGTATCTGGATCGCGCGTGGCGGCTGCTGATCGCGGCCTACGATCACGCGGGCGATCTCGCGGCCGCGCAGCACGCGCGCCGCGACTACGCCCGAGTACTCGACGAACTCGGGGTGGACGCCGCCCAGCCGCTCACGGCTGCTGCGGCACCAGCTCGAACGGTACGTTCGCCGGGCGCAGCGACTCGACAGCACGCGCGATCCGTGACCGGTTGACCTCGTCCCAGCGATCGGTGGGCACCCGGACCACCAGCCGCGGCGTCGGCGAGCCGGGAGCCGCGGAATCCGGGGTGCGCGACCACCGCGCGCCACCGCTGTCGAGCACCTCGACCTCGCAGCCACAGGTCCGCCGGATGTGCTCGCGCAGCGCCGCGACGCCGCCCCGGCG
>NZ_JBHVDM010000165.1:0-6149 GCF_042802775.1 Nocardia sp. NPDC057455
ACCGCCGCTGGCGACTTCGTCGCGTACGCGGCGGCCGCGCAAACGCGAGCCGGGCCGCGAACGGAACATGCTCGGTCTCGCTTCGCTCGGAACCGGGAGTCGGGGTTGTGCTGGGTGCGTGGGGATCGAATCGCGCTACCTGGGCGGCGAGGTGGCTTTGCGGCACCACGCGGTAAGGCTATGAGTTTCGTCGGGGTCACGCGAACAAGGTGCCGCGACGCCATCGACGGTGGGGCGACAATCCGCAGGAGACCTCACGCGACAACGCACCCGACCCGAGCCGCGGACGGCGAATACTCGGTCTCGCTTCGCTTCGAACCGGGTGTCGGGCCGGGTTGGCGTGTGAGGGCGCTGGGCGAGTCCGGCGTGGTTCCGGTTGTGCTGCGGCATGACGGGATGGGGCTTACGACCTCGTCGCCGACTCGGCTGCGGGACAGCTGACGGCACAGCCAACGAGCGATGCTCGATCGCCCTAGCTGGGAAGACGGGAACGGTGAGGGAGAACCACTACAGCGACCGGGTCCGGGGCACGCCGGATGGATCCGTCCGGCGCGACGTGGGAACTCGTACGGAGATCGGCCTGGTCGCCGAGGGTGTTGCAACTCGGGTAGCGGCCGAGGCCGGAGCTGATACCGGTCCGCTCGACCCACCCGTCTGGTACGGCCGGTGCCCCGCAGCGGCGGACCAGTTATAGGCTCGCGATCGTGGGAGTACCAACAGCAGGGCCGCTTTCGGCGGAGCCGGGACTGGACACGAGGTGGCCGAAGCGCGCTGAGCAGGCCCGCTTGCACTACGTCTCCGGCAAGGGAGGCACGGGCAAGTCGACGGTTGCCGCAGCGCTGGCCCTGGCGCTCGCCGCGGGCGGGCGCCGGGTGCTGTTGGTCGAGGTGGAGAGCAGACAATCGATCGCGCAGCTGTTCGATCTGCCGCCGCTGCCGCCGACCGAGACACGGATCGCCACCGCCGACGGCGGTGGCGAGGTGGTCGCGCTGGCGCTGGACATCGAGCACGCCTTCCTCGAATACCTCGACATGTTCTACAACCTCGGCTTCGCGGGTCGCGCGATGCGCCGGATGGGTGCCATCGAGTTCGTCACCACGATCGCGCCCGGTCTGCGCGACGTCATCCTGACCGGCAAGATCAAGGAGTGCGCGGTTCGCGTGGACAAGTCCGGCAAGCGGATCTACGACGAAATCGTGGTCGACGCACCACCCACCGGCCGGATCGCGGGCTTCCTCGACGTCACCAAGGCCATGGCGGAGGTGGCCAAGGGCGGGCCGATCGCCTCGCAGGCCGAGGGCGTGTCGCAGCTGCTGCATTCCGACCAGACGATGATTCACCTGGTCACGCTGCTGGAGGCGCTGCCGGTGCAGGAGACCGCCGACGCCATCGCCGAACTCACCGCCGCCGACCTGCGCATCGGCACCGTCATCGTGAACCGGGCGACCGAAGGCCAGCTCTCGCCCGAGCTGCGGGCCCAGGCCGCTCGGAGCGATCTGGACACCGACGCCATCCGCGCGGGCCTCGCCTCCGCGGGCATCACGCTTCCCGACAGCGACTTCCAGGGGCTGCTCACCGAGACGATCGAGCACTCGGCCACGCTGCAAGCACAGGACGACAGCGCCGAGGAACTGGCCAAAGTCGACATCTCCCGGCTCTACCTGCCCGCCCTTCCCGACGGGATGGACCTGGGCGGACTGTACGAACTAGCCGAACACCTCACCGCACAGGGAGTCCGATGAGCACGCCGACCCACCCCACGGCTGCCCCGCTGGATATTTCGCGGATCATCGCCGACCCGTCCGCCCGGGTGGTGGTCTGCTGCGGCTCCGGCGGCGTCGGCAAGACGACCACCGCCGCCGCCATCGCGCTGCGCGCCGCCGAGGAAGGCCGCAAGGTCGTGGTGCTCACCATCGACCCCGCGCGCAGGCTGGCCCAGTCACTGGGCGTGGCCGACCTCGGCAACAACCCCCAGCGGGTGGCGCTGGGGCCCGAGGCCAAGGGCGAACTGCACGCGATGATGCTCAACATGCGCCGCACGTTCGACGACATGGTGCTCGAGCACACCAGCGGGGAGAAAGCGGACCAGATCTTCGCCAACCCCTTCTATCAGACGGTCGCCTCCTCCTTCGGCGGCACGCAGGAATACATGGCGATGGAGAAGCTGGGCCAGCTGGCCCATCGGGGCGAGTGGGACCTGATCGTCGTCGACACCCCGCCTTCGCGCAACGCCCTCGACTTCCTGGACGCTCCCAAGCGGCTGGGCAACTTCCTCAACGGCCGCATGATCCGGGTGATCATGGCGCCCGGCCGTGGCGTGACCCGTCTCGTGACCGGCGCGATGAGCCTGGCGGTGCGGGGTGTGTCCACCGTCGTCGGTGGGCAGATGCTCAAGGACGCGTCGAACTTCTTGCAGTCCTTGGAGTCGCTGTTCGGCGGCTTCCAGGAGCGGGCCGAGCGAACATTCGCCATGCTGTCCAAGCCGGGCACGCACTTCCTCGTGGTCGCGGCGCCGGAACCGGACGCGCTGCGGGAGGCCTCGTTCTTCGTCGACCGCCTCTCCACCGAGCGGATGCCGCTGGCGGGACTGGTGCTCAACCGCACCCATCCGGCGCTGAGCTCGCTGTCCGCCGATCACGCGCTCACCGCCGCCGACCAGGTGGCGGAATCCGATCCGCTCACCGCGGCGGTGTTGCGGGTGCACGCCCGCCGGGTCGTCACCGACAAGCGGGAGCAGCATCTGCTGCACCGCTTCACCGGCGCGCACCCCCGGGTGCCGATCGTCTCGGTCACCGCGCTTCCGTTCGAGGTCTCCGATCTCGACGCGCTGCGCGTCGTCGGCGATCAGCTCACCGGCACGGCCCGCGCGACCGCTTGATACTTAGGCGTATCCGCTATTGCTCCGAACGGAAATATCGCTCCTGAAACGAACTGAGCCCGCTCGCGCGGGCTCCGTTTCGATGTCGGCGGACTACATCGCCACTTGATGCTGGCGCTGGGCCTGGAAGAAGTCGGCCCACGAGGTCACTTCCGGATGCTGCTTCAACAGGGCGCGACGCTGCCGTTCCGTCATGCCGCCCCACACACCGAACTCGACGCGATTGTCGAGCGCATCGGCACCACACTGCATGAGCACGGGACAGTGCCTGCAGATCGTCGCCGCTTTGCGCTGCGCCGCGCCGCGGACGAACAACTGATCGGGATCCACTTCCTTGCATCGGGCCTGGGCTACCCAGGCGATCCTTGCTTCGGCCTGCTCCACGTCCAATCGAGCGATGGGGGTTGTCATGTGCATTTGGTGTGCCCCTTTGCAGTCCGAACACCGGGTCAACGGCGCTCCAGAATCGCGTTGTCACCACGCAGCACCCAAACCCCGCTGCGAAGCGCACCACATTCCACTTTGAGTGTTAGCTCTATCACACTGGGTTCTCAATCTAGGTAAAGGTATGGCGCTTGCGCAAGACCACCTCCAGATTTTTTGGTACGTCCGTCCCTGCAAAGCGGGGTGCGCACTGGACGGGCAGGCAGATTGCGTGCGCGCCCTCGTGCGACACGCCGCGAACGATCGCGCGACACGCCCATTCCGGTTCGCGAACAACCAGTTCCGGGCTCCGGACAAATGCCGCCAAGAAGCCTCGAATGACAACCCGTAGTCTTGATTCGTGCCGATCACACATACGCTCGCGCGGCTGGCCGGCAGTTGCGTGCTGGCCTCCGTGCTCGTCGCCGGGTTGTTGTTCCCGCTCGCCGGCGGCTTCGGGTTCGTCTCCAACCGTGCCGCCGACGCCGTCGACAACGTCTCCGCGGAGCTGGTCGAGGGAACGGCGCCCGCGGTCTCGACCATGGTCGACGCGGCGGGCAATCCGATCGCCTGGCTGTACGAGCAGCGCAGATTCGAAGTCCCCAGCGACCGGATCTCCAACGACATGAAACTGGCGATCGTGTCCATCGAGGACCGTCGCTTCGCCGAGCACGAGGGCGTCGACTGGCAGGGCACGCTGCGCGCGTTCCTCACCAACACCACCAGCGGCGAGGTCCAGCAGGGCGCCTCGACGCTGGATCAGCAGTACGTGAAGAATTTCCAGCTGCTGGTGGTCGCCAAGACCGACGCCGAGCGCCGCGCCGCCATCGAGACCACTCCGGCCCGCAAGATCCGGGAGATCCGGATGGCGCTCACGCTGGACCGGGAGCTGACCAAGGACGAGATCCTCACCAGGTACCTCAACCTCGTCCCGTTCGGTAACTCGTCCTACGGCATCCAGGACGCCGCGAAGACGTACTTCGGCGTCGACGCGGCCGATCTGAACGTCTCGCAGGCCGCGATGCTGGCGGGCATGGTGCAGAGCTCGTCCAAGCTGAACCCCTACACCAACCCGGACGGCGTGCTGGCCAGGCGCAACACGGTGCTGGACACCATGATCCAGAACATCCCCAGCCGGGCCGAGGAGTTCCGCGAGGCGAAGACCAAGCCGCTGGGCGTGCTGCCGGAGCCCAAGGGCCTGCCACGCGGCTGCATCGCGGCCAACGACCGCGGCTTCTTCTGCGACTACGCGCTGCAGTACCTGGCCAACGCGGGCATCAGCCGCGAACAGATCGAGAAGGGCGGATACCTGATCAGGACCACCCTCGATCCGGCGGTGCAGGACTCGGTGAAACGAGCGGTGACCGACGCGGCGAACCCGAACCTCGACAACATCGCGGAGGTCATGTCCGTGGTCGCGCCGGGGCAGGACACGCATCCGGTGCTCGCGATGGCCAGCAGCCGCACCTACGGCCTGAACCGGGACGCGAGCGAGACCGTGCAGCCGCAGCCGTACTCCATGGTCGGCGACGGCGCGGGCTCCATCTTCAAGGTCTTCACCACCGCCGCGGCCATGGAGAAAGGCCTGGGCATCAACGCCCAGCTCGACGTGCCAGGGCGGTTCGAGGCCAAGGGCATGGGTAACGGTGGCGCCCGCGGATGCCCGCCCGCCACCTACTGCGTCGAGAACGCGGGCCGGTACAAGTCGCCCATGTCGGTGACCGAGGCGCTGGCCACCTCCCCGAACACCGCGTTCGTCAAGTTGATCCAGGCCGTCGGCGTCACCCCGACCGTCGACATGGCGGTCCGGCTCGGTATGCGCTCGTTCACCGAAGCGGGCAGCTCGGGCCACAGCAACCAGAGTCTGGCCGACATGATCAAGGACCAGAACCTCGGCTCGTTCACCCTCGGTCCGGTCGCGATCAATCCGCTGGAGCTGTCCAACGTGGCCGCGACACTGGGTTCCGGCGGCCGGTGGTGCCCGCCGAACCCGATCAAGGAGGTCATCGACCGCCAAGGCAAGCAGGTGCCGCTGACTCAGCAGGCCTGCGAGCAGGTCGTCGAGCCCGGCCTGGCCAACACCCTGGCCAACGCGATGAGCAAGGACGACACGTCGGGCACCGCGGCGGGCGCGGCCCAGGCGGCGGGCTGGAATCTTCCGATGTCGGGCAAGACCGGTACCACCGAGAGTCACCGCTCCTCGGCCTTCCTCGGCTTCACCAACGCGCTGGCCGCCGCGGTCTACGTCTACGGCGACAGCCCGACGCCCGGCGAGATCTGCTCGTTCCCGCTGCGCAACTGCGGCGACGGCAACCTGTTCGGCGGTAACGAGCCCGCGCGCACCTGGTTCAACGCGATCAAACCGGTGGTACCGCTGTTCCCGCCGCCCGGGTTGCCCCCGCTGGACGACAAGTACGTACGCGGCGCGAACAACGCGCAGGTGCCCGATGTCGTCGGCATGACCCAGGGCGAGGCCACCTCGAAGCTGGTCGCCGCGGGCTTCCAGGTGTCGCCGGTGACCGGTGCGGGCGATCGCCCGAAGGGCACCGTGATGGGCACCGCGCCGAACGGGTCGGCGATCCCCGGCTCGGTGATCACGCTGTACATCAGCGACGGCACCGTCCGGGCCGCGCCGCCGCCCGGGCCGCCCGCACCCCCGCCGGGCATCCCGGGACTGCCGCTACCGCCGCGGCTGCCACCGATCCCGATTCCGATCCCGATCCCGCGCTGACATACGAAAGGGGCCGCGAACCACACGGCGGATTCTAGGGATCGTTGCAACACGTGGTCGTTTGGTTCAGGCCGCAAGTAGTTTATGCAGGCGCTCGGCTGGGGCTTCCCTGCGGAG